>NZ_JBSRZI010000012.1:0-158174 GCF_054057495.1 Mucilaginibacter sp. UYNi724
CTTATCAGGTGTCCAGTCGGTTACAAAGCGGTGTGTAGTGGCCATGTGGTCTTTATCGGTTGTATAGCCGTAAGGGTTCTTTGCCCGTTTATGCAGGGCGATACGTTCATAGTTGGAATAGATCTCCACGATGGTGCGGGAATACAACAGCTTAACCCGTTTACCGATAAAGCGGTAAGGCACGGTGCTCTTTTAAAGAATGATAGATAACCCGGTTGATAGGTGCATAGACCTTGGTATAGATGATCTTAACAGCACCTTCTACCAGTGCTTTGTCACGCGGGCGGTACGCCCGCGCTGGTAGTATGGTGGTGCCGTAATGATCTGCAAAGTCCTCAAACGTTTCGTTCAAAGTAGGTTCATAACGGCTGCTTTTGGTTACAGCTGCCTTCAGGTTATCCGGCACAATGGCGGCAGGAACGCCGCTGATAAAGTGTAGCGTATTCTCGCAGGCCGCTATAAAGTCTTCTTTTTGCTGGCTCGGAACCGCTTCTACATAGGTAAGCTGACTGGCTCCGAGGATAGCCACAAAGACCTCTACTTCAATAACTTAACCGGTGTCCTTGTCGGTATAGCTTAGCTTTTCGCCTGCAAAGTCCACATACAACTTATCTCCGGCTTTGTGATCCATGTGCATGGTCGGGTTCACCCTGGCCTTCCACTGGCTGTAATAAAAGCAGAACTGACTGTATTGGTAGCCATCAGGAAACTCTTTACGGTAGGCTTCCCATAGCAAATAACGGTTGACGCTGGTGCGTTTGAGTTCTTTATCGACGTGGGGGAAACAGCGCTGCATGGACTGCATGCGGCTGGTGGGCGGGTGTTCTTTGCTTTTCCCGAAGAGATCTTCGAGTTCCTTATCGTTAAGGGCATCGATCTCTTCGAAGGTAAAGCCGCTGGCTTTAAAGGCTGCCAGGTACTTCTTTACGGTATTCCGGGATGCATCAGTCTGAGCAGCGATGGTCATTATAGGCCGCTGCTGGCTGTACATCCTTAAAATCTTTCTAATCTTACTCATGCTGATCGTCGAATTGGCCATGTTTGGAGGTATATGTTGCCTCCGAAAGATGGTTGCTTCTACAGCATTTGCTACACGTTCAGGGTGGCCAGTTTGTCCCGGAATCCCCTGGTCAGTTTGCCCCGGAATTGGTGGTCAGCTTGCCCCGGAATCAGGTAGTCTGGTTCATCAGAATCTCTGGGTAAGTACTAAAATGGCTGTTTTCAAATGTATTTAGACTTAGGTTTAATGAATAATGAAATCGCTGCCGGAGCTTTTGCCAACTAATTGATAATTTTAAGGATGGTCAAATGATGACTACTATTTAATTGATCCTGTTTATCTTTAATTCAAAGAGGCGTTGACTGCGATATGTTCTGGCTCTTCTTTTAAATAGATCACAAATGTACTACCTTGCCCCGGCTCACTTTCCACCACAATATTCCCGCTTGCTGCATTAACTATTTTTTTTGCAAGGTACAAGCCTATGCCGTGACCCTCAACTTCCTGGCTTAATCGACCATACATATCAAATATTTTATCAATTCCGCCTTTTGGAATACCTTTACCATTGTCCTGTACCGATAATAAGATAGAATCACCTTTTTTTTCAGTGTGAATATTGATAACCGGTTTTTCGTCACGCCGGAATTTAATTGCATTAGAGACTAAATTATAAAGGATGCTACGCAGGTTCTTTTTTGAAAAATAGATATGTTTAATTTCTAAATCCCTATTGATGATTGCACCGGAATCATTGATCTTATTTTCCAAACTCCACTCAATATTGTTGATGATATCATCAACATCAACAACCTCCATTTTTATCATGTCATTCTCGACCTTTGCAATGGTGCCAATATCCGTTATCAGTTCTCTGAATTTTTTCACTGATGTGTTGATGATTGTTAAAAAGTCCATCAGTTTAACATCAGTGAGCTTGATTTTATTCATGATATTAATACTGGTTTCAATATTGCTCAATGGCGCTAACAGATCATGGGAGGCCGCATGGATAAAGTGGTCCAGGTCGGCATTGATCCTTTGCAGACTTTTATTCTTTTTATCCAGGTCTAATTGTGCTGTTTTTAATTCAGTGATATCGTTAAAAGTGATAATTGCGCCGTTATTCTTCTTATCTGACTGCACATACGGCATGGTCATAATTTGATACCATTTCCCATTATTGGTTTCTATTTCTTTAGTAATAACGGTTCCTTTGGCTATCACCTCTTTAATATCATCCAGTATGGTTTCAAATTTGATATTAGTAGAGATATTACTTAAAGGCCTGCCTATATCGGTTTCTAACAGGTTGATCTGCTTGACCGTTCCCGGGGAAAAGCGCATCAGGAGCAAGTCGTTACTAATAAATAATTGACCATTAAGGTTACTTCTGAAGTAGTTATTGAGGTCATCGTTAATCTCCAGCAATTGCCTGTTTTTTAACTGGTAATCCGCATTAATGGTATCCAATTCCTCGTTAACCGATTGCATTTCTTCGTTTGAACTTTGCATTTCTTCATTTGCTGACAATAGTTCTTCGTTAAAAGACTGCATATTTTCATTGGAAGCATCCAGTTCCTCGTAAGCATTGTGAAGTTTCTCCTTTAGCTCTTTGGATTCCTCCTCCAGGTTGACTGTGTATTCATCGAGGTAAATTTTTTCATCGAAAACAATAGCTTCCTTAGGGGACGTGACGGATTTGTTATCACAGAAAGTAACCATAAAGAGATTTTGCTCATCTTTTTTAACGATTAAGGGGCTTACAGTAACATTTATGTTTCTGACCTGCTGACCGGTTTTGATCTTTACTTCGGTTATGGTTACCTTTTCGTTAGTTTTCTCCGCCTTTTTTCGGAGCGTATTGAACGCGACAACCAAAGGTTTTGGCAAGAGTTCGACCAGGTCAGCAGTAAAATGTTTCTGAAGCAGGTACTTGGTCGTATCTCCGTATGATTTGACCACCAGGTTGTTTTCATCAATGCAAACCGCGAGATAATCCATTTGATAAGCGAGGTCGACGTGCATAGCCTCTGCCAGGTTAGTGGTAATATTTTTTCCGGTGTTAGTTCTATTGAATGGCGATGCTGTACGTTTCACCTCTGTTACTTCCGGTAACATAAATGCATCAAACCGTAATACCCGTTTGGTTTCTAAATTCTTGTAGATCTTCCATTTCTTGCTGACGACTTCCAGGTTCTTCATGATAGGCATGGGGTTTTCGCTGGAACCTAAAAACAAGTAGCCATCTTTTTTTAAACCGAAAAGCAACATGGTGTAAATTTTCTTTTGCAGAACCGAGGTCATATAGATGAGCATGTTACGGCAGCTTACAAATTGCATATTACAGTATGGTGGATTTTTAACCATGTCATGCTGGGCAAATATGACCATTTTACGAATGATGGGACTGACCCTGTAGTTAACACCCTCCTTTATAAAATATTTTTCCAGCCGTTCAGCAGATACGCTTTTTGCAATCGTGGAATTATACAGTCCTTTCCCGGCGTGCAGCAACGCTGTGCTATCAATATCAGTTGCAAATATTTTAATAATAAGTCCTTTATGACTGTCCGATAATAATTCTGCCAATAAAATGGCCAGGGAGTATACTTCTTCGCCAGTAGCACAGCCAGCCACCCACAGTTTTAGTTCTTCATCCGGAGCAAGCCTTTTTAATAAGTCCGGAAATATATGAGTCTGAATATAATTAAAAGCTTCCTTATCCCGGAAAAAAGAGGTGACACTAATCAAAAAATCTTTGGCTAAAGCTTGAACTTCCGCTGGATCTGTTTTTAAGAAATCCAGGTAATTACCAAGCGTAGTAAAGTTTGAGTATGCAGCCCGGCGTTTTGTTCTCCTTAATAACGTTGTCAACTTATAGTCTGTAAAATCGAACGGTATTTTTTCTTTGATGAGATCGACAATTGCCTTAATGTACTTTTCATCATCCTGCGAATCCGAAAATAATTCCGCGCCATATTTTACATAATCCTCTATGGCAACAGGCATTAGATTGGGTTCTAAAATAAAATCTACCATGCCGGTTGCTATTGCATGGGTTGGCATACTTCCAAATTCCGATGTTTCAGGATTGCGTGCAATGACCATTCCCCCTGCTTTTTTGATAGCTTTGATACCATCAGTGCCATCGGAACCAAGTCCTGAAAGAATTATACCGATTGCTTTTTTACCACATTCGACAGCAAGTGAAAGAAAGAACCTGTTGATAGTCATGTGCGGGCCTTTAGCTTTACCCTTTGGCGTTAAATACAGTCTGTTGTCTTTAACCGTCATGAATTTATCATGTGGAATCAAAAACACTTTGTTGACCTCTATAGCAACACCATTAGCCGCTTCTACTACTTCAAGCTTGCTGTGTTTGGCCAAGAGTTCAACCATCCTGCTTTTAAAATCTGCCGACAAGTGCTGAACGATAATATAAGCGACACCATCCAGCGGGGTATGGTCAAAAAAAGTATTGATCTCTTCCATGCCGCCCGCAGAGGCGCCAATGGCAATGATATGGTGGGCTTCGGCTACTGGCATGATAGGACTTGAGTTAGAAGAAAATTTAAACTAAATAGAAAAGAAATCTAAATTACGCTTAATTTATTGTATGTCGGAACGTTACGAACCGGGCGGGAGATCCTTAGGCAATATAAACCAAAATGCAGCACCTTTTCCTACCCCCGTATCGACACCGATCTCACCGCCGTGTTTCCGAATGATCTCCGCAGAAATGTACAAGCCGAGGCCTAAACCGGAACCTTGATTGCGATTCTCGTCGACACGGTAATACCTGTCAAATAAATAAGGTACAAACTCAGCAGAAATGCCCTGGCCTGTGTCTATCACAGAAACCTTAACCTTATCGATTAAATCCTCAACATGAATGGTAATTAAATTTGAATCGGGCGCATACTTCACAGCATTGTTAACCAGGTTTACTAATACCTGATCTATCCTATGTTTATCGGCGAACACTTCTAAAGAAAGGTCACCGGTATGTATAATCTCATGCGTACCATTTAAACGCACATGGTTGCAACAACCTTCAATAAGTTCTTTTAAAGAAAGTCGTTTTTTGTTTAGCTTTAATTGGCCTTCACCGAGCCTGGTAGAGTTCAACAAATCTTCCACCAAGTGATTTAGTTTTTCAACATACCGCTCCGCATCATGTGCAAGTTCTATCACTTTATCATTGACTAAAATATCCTTTTTTATAATTCTGTTAAACAACTGCACTACCGCCTTCAAAGCGGTTAACGGAGTTTTTAATTCATGGCTGGCGATGTTAATAAATTCATCCTTATGTAACCTGATCTCCCGTTTAGTGGTAATGTTTTCAATAATTGTAAAACCTAATGTTTCATTATTATCCTCAAATAATATTGAATTTACATTACACCAGATCAGCGTTCCGTCTTTTTTTCGCAAACAGGTTTCGAGATTGAATGATGGTGATGATCTTTTCCAGAGATTATCTTGTAAAGATTTCCAATGCTGATGGTGTTCTTCAGGGGAGTAATCAAGTATCCTGGTACCAATAAGCTCTTCTTTTCTATCATAACCTAATAAAGATAATAGAGCCGGATTAACTTCCAGAATTCTCAGGTCAGGAGCAATAATTTTATTGCCCAGCCGCGATGATTCAAATATGGTATGGAAGCGAACCTGAGAAACCTGATACGCTTCTTGTTCGTCACTTTTAACAGCAGCAAGACGTTGCGAACTTTTTAATTTTAGATTTTCCTCTTTTAAAGAAAGGATTTCATTTTTCAGACTTTCAATGGTTTCCATAGGATTATACGAGTATATTCCTTGTACTCCGCAACTAAAAGAAATTAGGGAAGGGGACGATTGCTCATCAACTTAAGCAATAAAACAAGATTTTGTTTTAGATAACCATATCAGTAAATACGGTTATCACGACATATTTTTCCTTTTTTGTATCATCAAAATCTTGGGAACCGTGACAGGGGTGTAAACTTTCGTAAGAAAAGATTTCTATCAACAAATGATTGCGGAATAATTGTAGTTCTGAAATAATCTTCGAACTCATCATTTAATTTGATGGGTTTTTTCATTTTCTTGATCGAGCAAGCTTTTTGAACCGAGCTGAGTTAAACGACATATAGCCACAAACCAAACTCAATTAACAATGCACTTCTTATTCTTTGTAATGTTCAATAGTATCACTCGAACGCATTTGAGCCCTGTTCGGGTCATCTCCAACATCACGGAATGCCCGCCGCTGACGAAGCAGGTCCCCTGACTGGACATAATTCGAACCAATTAATTGCACAGTTAAAGATATTGAACGACTTACAAATTGCATAAATAGAGTTCCGTTTACCTAGTCTATTTTCGTGATGGTGATCAAAAGATACATCTACCTTTTTAAATGTTAGGAATAATAGTCCGGTATCAAGTTTCACGCAACAAGGATTCCTTGACTGATTAATTTGCCAAGTCATCATTCTTATGCCGTGCTCGTTGTTTTTGATCTCCTCTTTGAGCTTACCACAGTTGAAGTTTATACTCACGGTGAATCTTCCGATAAAAAACTTGATACTGCTGGTTTGCAGAAAATCCGGGCCATTGAGTTGTTAGTTTACATAACGATATTTGGTAAAAGGATTGCTAACTACTATAGAAAGCGTCTATTTTTTAGGATATTCTTAATTTACACTAAAAGATGATGCTATTAGTTTTTTACCCTCCCTTTCTCACTATCTGCACTTCCGATGCTCCGCTTTTTACTGCTTATAGCCTTACCGAAATTGTAACTAAACCCCAGGGTGAATACCTGAGAGTTAAATCGATTTCTAAAAGATGCTGTGGCATTAGGGATAAAATTTATAATGCCATCTGATGTATAGGTATGAAGTATATCTCTTCCGTTTAGTCTGATGGAACCTTCATTATGTAATATCTTTTTTTGGATGCCGGCATTCAATTGTCCAACCGGATAATTAATTTGCTGGCCGGTGACTCTACGCATCACATAATTGCCGCTTAACTCTAAACTCCAGCCGGCTGGTAGTGTAAATTGATTGGTCATATTTCCCTCCGCAAAGGTAAGTCCCTGATCCAAGTAAGATGCATACAACTGGCCTTTAAAATGTGTCCTAAACACTTGCATATAAGTATTTAAGAACCACCATTTGGTTGGTTCTAAAGATATGTTTAGTGACGCTCCAACATAAGTGGCCGTACCTATATTACCAGTCCCGTCGATAAATACCTCACCCTGTTGCCTTACAAGTTCATTTTGCAAATCACTTATATGATTATAGTACAATGCAGCACTAAATAAACTTTTAAAGTTATAAGCCAGCCTGAAGTTATCAGAGAATTGGGGCAATAAATAAGGATTTCCAGCTGAGTAAGTAAATTTATCCGCCAGCAAAATAAATGGGTTCAGATCTTGATAATATGGCCTGCCAATTCTTCTCCCATAGGAAGCTACCAATGTTTTCGTACCGGTACTATCTAACTTGTAAAATAAAAATACGGTAGGAAAAAGATTAGTGTAATGTCTTACAAAAGCGGAGTCCGTATGTAACTTATTACCTAACTGATGTCCTTTGGCATTCGTATTCTCCAATCTCAGACCAGATTGCAGTGAGAACCGCTTGATGGATTTACTATAATTGAGATACGCTGCATTAATATTCTCATTGTATAAAAAATGGTTTGATAGATTATAATTAACGGTAGTCAATCCGTTATTTATATCGAAATAGTTGGCAGCATTATCTGTAGTTACATAGCTGCTTTTAACCCCGGCATCCACTTTTGCTTTACCTTTTAACGGGTTCGAATAGTCGACTTTTGCAGTATATATATTGATATTAGTGGGTAAATTATCTGTTATACTTTGGGTCGCTGTTAATATCCCGTCCGGATTATAAGTTTGATTTAAAAATGATTGGTCGCTACGGGCATCGTATTTTAGATAATCCAGATCAAAGGTAAGTGACCTGCCAAGGCTATCGAATTGGTGACTATAGTTAAGATTAAGGCCACCGTTTGTAAAGTGCCCTTTGCTGTTATTTTGCGCAGCGACGATTGAGTTTAACGAATGGTTACCATTATATATCCGATTTTCGGACGGGTTATCCAAAATTGAAGGAGATAAAGACCCTGTTAGAACAACACCCCATGTTGTTTTAGAACGGAGGTAATAATCCATGCCTAACTTAAGGTTAGTATTATTATTTTTCACTTTAATGTATTGCGTCTGTTCGAATCCAGATGTAGAGTTGCCGTTATTATCAAAATAATTGCGGTCTATATCTATCTGCCTGTAGGCTTTATTTATTCCATAAGATGCATTTGCAAATAGGTTTACTTTATCTACCCGGTAATTCAAATTCAGGCTTTCACTGGTTTGGCCATAATGCGCCTGCCCATAACTTGCCGATAACGAACCGTTAAAACCCGCTACTTTTGATCTTTTAGTTATAATATTGATTACACCAGCATTTCCGGCAGCATCATATTTAGCCGGTGGATTATCCATGAGTTCGATCTGATTTAGCGAAGAAGCAGGCAAGGTTTTTAAATAAGCTATTAAATTATCGCCTGATAAATAAGTTGGTTTACCGTCAATCAATACTAAGACACCCGACTTACCCCGGAAATTTATTTTGCCAGTACCATCCACAACTACACTTGGTGACTTCTCTAAAACCTCCAATGCATTCGCACCATCATTTGAGATTAAAGCACCGACGTTTACAACGGTACGGTCGATCTTTTGTTCAATGAACGCTTTCTTGCCAGTGATTATCACTTGTTTCAATTGGGTGGTATTTGCACTTAACACAATATCGGGAAGTTGTATAACTTGTTTTTCTGATAAGCTCAAGGCAATAGACAAACTATCCATACCCACCGCTGAAACGCTAATCAGGCAATCTCCCTTTTCTGGTATTGTAACTTTAAAATACCCCCCCGTATCAGCCTGAGTTACCAATAATTTTTGAGTGTTGGCGGCCTTTCGGACACTAATAGTAGCAAATTCGACAGCTTTATGATGAAGATCAACAACTCGTCCATTAATCTGATACGTTGTTTGTGGTCTTGTTTTTTCCACTAATATATTGCCATCAACCTGGCGGAAGGAGAAAAAAGTATTCCGCAACAATTCCTGTAAGGTCTGTTCCACCGTCCTGGTGCCCATGGAAAGACTTAATCCAGTAAGCGTTTTAATGTCTGCTTTGCGGTAGTAAAAGCGCAGGGAGGTTTGCTGTTCAATCTTTTTAAGGCCACTGGCCAGACTTTCGCCCTGTAAGCTAACAGTCACTTTATCAGTGCGCATATCCTGCCCTTTGGTAGAAGTAGCCAGCAATACCTGAAAAGTGGTTACAACGATTAATGTTACTACAAGGCTGACGCGCATTACCTGACGAATGATTTGTTTATTCAATTTTAGATCCGTAAGACAAGCACATAATGTCTCCGGTTTCCGCATTTTTGCAGAAATATTCATACTTTTAAATGTTTTAAGTGACTACAGATTATTTAAAACCCCGGTCTTCCGGGACGCCTGTAAGCCGATGACCGTCGGTTTACAGGTTATTAACTTTTCATCCCGCCTGGGGGACAAAAGTCTTTATGAGCTTAGATGCTTTTCATTTTGATGTCCGGTTAATTTTAGTTGCATCCCGCTCCGTCGATTAGGATGCTGCCATCTGATTTAGTTTGGTATGTGGCGTTGTTAAATTCACAGAGTACTTTAAGGATTCTATCCAGTTTGTCAACGTTTAACGTCGATCCCGTAAAGCGGCAGTTTTTCAATTTATCATTAGCGAAGCTGATTTCTACATTGAAACGTTGATGTAATTGTGATATGGCATCAGCAAAGCTCACATCATCGAAGTGCAGTTCACTTTGCTGCCAGGCAATAACCAAATTTGCATTTACCGTTGCCTTAAGTGCTTTGCCTTTTGATGTATTAAAGCTAATCTGCTGGTTAGGCGTAAGAACACCCAATAGTCTGTTGCCGTTGGCTACGCTCACTTTACCACGGGTTACAGTGATCTCTATGATGTCTTTGTTTTTATCTTCCCTGATATTGAAAGCAGTACCTAGTACCGTAGTTACCACTTCACCAGTATGAATGATAAAAGGCTTATCGGCATCATGCGCAATATCAAAGTAAGCTTCTCCGGAAAGATAGACCTCTCTAACTTTACCATTGAAAGCCTTCGGGTATCTTATGTCCGAGTTGGCATTCACCCACACCTGGCTACCATCGGGAAGGGTAATTACTTTTTTTTGGTTAGCCGGTACTCGAAGCGCTGTAAGTTCTACGGGGTGCAAGCGGTTTTGTAAGGTCGGCCATGCTACGTATAGAACCGAAGAGATTACCAACACCGCTGCGGCTGCAGCAACACTTCGCCATAAAAAGCGCTTCCTTTGTGGCAGTTTTACCACTTTACCCTCACCGGAAACAATGGTGTTTTTAATTTCTCCAAAGACTGCGGAAAGCCATTGCTCTTTACCAGACTTATTCAGGCCTTCCCATTCCTTATTGACATTGCCGTTCTCGTCCAACCAGCGTTCTACTAATTCGTTTTCTTCTATTGTAGTTTCGCTTTTCAGATAACGATATAGTAAGGCTTCAATTTGGTTACGACTCATTGCTATCAGAATTTGACAGTAGTCGTTTGAAATGAAGTTTAGTACTATAAGAAAATGAAATGTTTTTTTGAGTGAAAATAACTCAGGAAAGCAACCACATTGTTAGGGCAGTAGTGGTAACTACCGCCAGTGATTTACGTAAATGTCTTAATGCAATGGTCAACTGGTTTTTTACTGTTTGTTCCGAAAGTTTCAATTCCTTAGCAATATCAGGGGTGCTAAGATTTTGTTCCCGGCTTAACAAATAGATCTCTTTAATTCTTGGCGATAGTTCTTCAAGGGATTTTTCAATACTTTGCTGTAATTCTTTTGCGGCTATCTGTTGCTCAATAGTTGTCTCATGAACGGTGCTTAATGCCATTACCATTATGGCGTAATCTTCGCGAGTAATATTTTTCCTGATCTTATCAACGATGCGATAACGTACTAAAGTAAATAGATATGCTTTTAAATTACTGTTAATCTGCAATTGCTTCCTATCCATCCAAAGTTTCACAAACAAGTCATGGATAATATCTCTTGCATCTTCCAGGCTAAATAATTTAGATGAAGCGAAACCTGCCAATTGCTCTGCATAACGGCCATAAATCTCGGCAAAAGCATGCTCATCATCTTTTTTTAAAAGATCGATCAGCTGCAAATCGGTTAAAATATGATAGGTTCTCATTATTCGTTAAAACGAAAGTACAATCAAACAGACACATTTAAAGTATTGATTGTTACATTTTGGCAATAAATAAGCATTTCGCACACCATCCCTTTTCAGGGCTTAAGCACCAAAAGCGTAAGACAGATATATCAAGGCGGAAGTACTTATGCGTTGTCCAAGTTGCTATTTACGGATGAGTGGGGTGTTATTGTAACCACATCAAGCAAAAATGCCGCTTACTTCGCTGGAGGCACCCTTCCCCAGACTGGACATAATTCGAACCATTTAGTCGAACAGTTAAAAGTTTTGAACGATTTACGAGTTGTATAATATCACTGTTTTTTTAATAAATAACTGCTATTTGATAGCGGTCAGCTCTTACAAAAATAATCTCGAACCATTTCTAAGATTTAAAAAATATTCAATTAAATAGGCTCTTGAATTTTTCCAACTAAATATATTTAACCAGGCTTGCGCGTATGCTCCATTAAATAAGTTTAAAAGCAGGTAACCCGTAGGCACAACGCAAGCCGCTTTGAATAATCGCTTAGAAGGCCAAAGTTCATAGGGTTTATTCATCTGCATCTTTGCCCGCTAAGTTTGCAGGGTATGCTTTTTTGCCTTTTGCAGCAAACCACAAGATCCGGTTCATCACATCATCGTTTCCGCCGTCTATATGATCGTACTCGGGGCGTAAAGATAGTTTAGCGTAGTGCAGTTGCGCCCCCTTTAATTTGGCAATGCCGGGATTAATCCGGTCTATTGAAATTCTGTTAGCCAGGCTTTGATAAGGTTTTATAATTTGGCGCTGGTTAAAACAGTTAAACATAGGTAGCGCGGTAGCATCCATTATATTCATCGGTGGGATGCCCAGAATTTGTTCTATAGAGCGTACCATGCTGACCTGGTTATAGTTGGTACTTACCTTGTGTTGAAACACGCTGTAGGGGCTTACCACAAACCCCGTAGTTCGGTACGCGGATACATGGTCCCATCCGGCCTGCGAATCATCTTCGGTTATAAAAATCACGGTGTTTTTCCAAAAACGGCTTTTGGATACCGCTTCTACTATCCGGCCCAGTGCCAGGTCGTTATCGGCTACCATTGCATTTGGAGTAGGGAGGCCGGGCCGGGTACCAACAGTATGGTCTGCCGATAGGGCCATCACCATTAATTGCGGCAAGGCATCACCGGGCTGGTTCTCATACTCTTTTAGTTCTTTTATAAATGCCGATGCTCTAACTTGTTCGGTTATCCGGTGTTCGTCAGAGCCGGGGAAGTTTTGCGAAAGCATAGGGCGTACTCGCGATATGGTGCTGGTGTTGTTAAATCTAAAAGGCTTGCCTGCTTTATAGTCATTGTAAATAGATAGCCAGGTTTGGGAATTATCAAATTGGGGTTGACAAGCCTCACCGTAGATCCGAACGGTTTTGCCATGGTCGGCAGCATTGTTCCAAATAAAACCATTACTGGCATATACTAAGGCATCTTCCTGTACATGCGGATAGCTGCGAAACCAGGCCCTAACACTTTTTTCTACATAATCGGTCACTATGGCGGCATCTGTCCACTGGTGGCCTTCTGCCGAACATTTGCCCGATGCGTAATAATTATCCAGCAGTTGGTATTTGCGGGCCAAATTATGCTGGTTTGGTGTAATGCTGTCTCCGTAAATACAAAGCGATTTGTTACCATTGCCTTCGGGCATATCACCCAAAACCTGATCATAAGTGCGGTTTTCTTTAATTATGTAAAGCACATGTTTAAAAACCGACGGCTCTCCTATACGCTCGGGCATTGGCTTAGGTGCCATGTTTTTCCGCGGAAGTAACCGGGCTATTTCCTGCCTGAAGGTAAGATTAAGCTCTTTTACTTTTTTGGTGTAAGCTTGTAAAGTAATGCCATCCGGTACGCCAATGATCGATACAGTAGCTTTTTGATGGTGTGAATTAAAAGATTCTACTGCATCTTCGCCGGGGCGGTCATCGCGGCTTAGCTCTTTACTCCCAACACGTGCGCCTTCGCCCTCTAAATTGGTTACAAACAGGTTATTGCCATCTATAGCCAGTCCCCCAGGATAGGCTTCTGTTGGGATAAAACCGTTAACCCTGCTTATGCCGGAGCCTCCTTTTGCCGCCTTGCTGCCTAATTGAACAACTGCCACTGCATTATCCATTCCGTTGGCTACATATAACGTAGTACCGGCAGGATCAATGGCCAGGGCATTTGGTGTATCGCCAACAAAGCTCTTTTTGCCTGGCATAAGCTTAACCGGTATCGATTCAACACTTTCAAGCGTGCCGGTTGATATGACCGATACTTCATCGCTGTTTCCGTTGGCTATGTATACAAATTGCCCGTCAGGGCTGGCAATAATAGCGTTGGGGTGCAGGCCAACTGTTATTTGTTTGATGGTGGCACCGGTTAACGGATTGATTACAGACACCGTGCCCATTAATGTGGCGCCGGTTTTTTGGTTTATATATGTTTTGCCATAAGGTACACCGGCCGTTTCTTTGTTTAGCGTATCCGTAGGTTGCGGCCCGGCCCAATTGGTAACATACGCTTTATCTTTTACAATTACCAAACCATAGGGGGCAACGCCAGTAGCAACGTCGTAAACTGTTTTATGAGTAGTCAAATCGATTTTTACGAGTTGGTTGTTCCCGTTTAGCACTGCGTAAAGGTAGTCCTTTCCGCTTTCGTTGCTGATAGCGATCTCGTTTGGTAACGCTATAGGTGAAGGGCTTGCGGGTTTAAATTCGATGGTATTTATTATGCTGATCTTTTGACCATCCCAACCAGCCTGAAAAACAACAGAGCGTGAGTTTTTACCCTTAGCTAAAGCCGCGCTCCAAAATATATTTACCTTCCCGCTGAGTTTGGTAACCTTCAGGCCCGAATAGGTACTCATCAGACCTCGGTATTTGCTGTCGGCATCGTAAGCCCAACGTGCTTTAAGTCGTTTGGTTACGGTGTCTATAATAGCAATGCCATAGCGGTCCTCTACAGCCAGTAAAGCCGTACCGCCAATCAATTGAACGTCCATACTATGGTTTTCCTGTTCGGGGTCGCCAAAGCTTACCACTTTGCCGGCGGGGTCTATCAGCCGGTTATAGGGCATCATTACCGGAAGAAGCTTATTGGTCAGTGTGCTGTCGTCATAGGGATGATGCATATTGAGCACATCGTTATCCGCCCTGCTTCTTTTATCAAGGGCAGATTGGCAGCCGGTAAATATGGCACAGGTAATAATAAGCGACCATACGGAGAGAAGTGTTTTAAGTTGCATGCTTTAAAAATACAAATTAGCGTATTCAATGTGTTTTGAAACAGTAGTTAATGTTAAGTTATAATCAATAGATATCTCAACAATTTTATATGATATATAAGTTTAGTTAACTTTATAGAAATGAAATATATAGTCGTCAATGCAACAATGTTGTTTTATTTCTCAAAAAGATCAATAATAACTCAGTTAATAATTACTTTTGTCTTAAGAAATAACAAAATATTAAAAATTGAAACAAAGCAAATTTCGTGTTTTATGTGCGTTGACCCTCCTGTTATGTTTTGTAGTAGGTCAAATTATACTTTTTTCGCATCAGCACGCTCCCTTAGCGATAGTTAAAGAAATTGGTCACTCGTCCAACCCGACAGTAAAGGCCAATTGCCAGCTATGTGCTGCTATGTACACGAACCATTTTGTAATCAACGATAGCCCTCAATTACATGCTACAGGAACTTGTGAGTATCTGTTTATTGCGGCAAAATATCATTTTACAGGGATTTCGCTCATTCTTTCTGCCGGACGATCCCCTCCCTTTTCATAGTATTTTACTTTTTTTCTTTTACTATTCACTGCTCTAAAGCAGTATTTCTCATTTTTCAAAGACTATACTATGAAATTAAAAATATTTTTGATTCTACCAATATTATTGATTGGTTTTTCATCATTTTCCAAAACTGTTAAATTATTGGATAAAAAAATCGATGAAGGGGCTACTGGTACGCTTACAGGAACCGTAACTGACAAAGCCACAGGGAATCCAATAAACGGCGCAACAATCAATATTCCTGATCTAAGGCTTAGCGGTTCAACGGATGTGACAGGCCACTTCGCTTTCAATCACTTGCCAAGGGGAAGTTATTTGGTGCAGATCAGGTATGTAGGCTATGCCACTGTGAATCGTAAAGTTGATTTTACAAAAAACACGCCGTTAGATGTTCAACTTCAAATTTCCTCCATTGAAGCTGGCGAAGTTGTTATTACTGGAGTAAGCCGAGCAACTGAATTAAAAAGAGATCCAGTACCGGCTTTGGCGGTAGGCAAAGCTTACATAGATCAGCGCGCGGCAGCAGGAAACATAATTGATGCAATTGCTAATATCCCGGGCATCAGTGCTGTTACTACGGGTCCCAATGTATCTAAACCGTTTATTCGTGGCTTGGGTTATAACCGGATAATCACTTTGGAAGATGGTATACGCCAAGAAGGGCAACAATGGGGGGATGAACACGGTATTGAAGTGGATCAAAATTCAATTGACCGTATTGAAATTATCAAAGGTCCTGCCAGCTTAAGTTACGGTTCTGATGCGATAGGTGGTGTAGTAAATTTGCTTACTCCGCTGCCAGTTGCAAATGGCAAAATATTGGGGTCATTAACTGGTCTATATGGTACAAACCAAGGTCTTTTGAACGGGTCATTCCGTTTGCAGGGGAATAATAATGGCTTTGTTTGGGGAACTACAATATCAGGAAAAGAAGCTAAAGATTATAAAAACCAATACGACGGAAGAGTTTATGCTACGGGTTATCGGGAAAGGGACGCACGCGTGATGATTGGTCTGAATAAATCTTGGGGATATTCATATGTAAATGCATCACTATTTGACGATTTACAGGATATACCAGACGGAAGCCGGGATTCGCTGACACGTAAATTTACCAAACAGATTACCGAAGATGATGCGTTTCGCACAATTGTATCTCCATCTGAATTAAACTCTTATAAAATACCCGTGCTTCACCAGCATGTGCAGCTCTACCGCATTTATAATAATAATAATTTTATACTTGGCAACGGAAACTTGATTGTTAACCTTGGTTATCAGTTCAGTCACAGAAGGGAATTTACACACCCTGAAGATGCAGCCATCGCCGGTTTGAACCTGCAATTAAGCACCTATACTTACGATGTAAAATATAATTACACCTTAGGAAATGATTACGACGTTAGTGTTGGCGTTAATGGTCAATATCAAAATAATAAGATTGGCAATGCCACCGATTTTCCGATACCTGCCTACCACCAATTTGATATCGGGCCATTCGCCATTATCAAAAAAAGCTTTGAAAAGTTAGACCTTTCTATAGGGTTGAGATACGACAACCGCTCTTTTAAAGGCGAGGCAGCATATATTGATACACTAAATAATAAATACCCATCACTGTATATAGGAAGTAATCCTACTACAGCAAACGGAGTTACACCTCAGTTTTCAATTTTAAATAAAACTTTTTCTGGCTTTTCAGGAAGCTTTGGAGCGACTTATAATTTCTCAGACGAATTTTTGTTGAAAGCCAATATCGCGCGTGGATTTAGGGCTCCAAGTATTGCTGAACTATCTGCCAATGGCCCCGATCCGGGCTCTCAGATATATCACGTAGGTAACAGTAATTTTAAACCAGAATTTAGTGTCCAGGAGGATATCGGTGCTTTTCTGAGTTTGCCGAACGTTTCTGCAAGTGTTGAATTATATAATAACAATATTCAAAACTATATTTATCAGCAGCAGCAACTAAACGCAGATGGAACACCTTCTGTAAATCCATCTTTTCCTCTATATGCTATTTTTACTTATGTACAAAGCAAAGCCCGTATCAATGGTGGCGAATTTAATTTAGATATACACCCGGTTAGCTGGTTGCATTTTGCAAATTCTCTTGCATTAACCTATGGTACAAATTTAGGTAACGGCGGCACTGTGGCGGATAGCTTAAAACATCTCCCGTTCATACCTCCATTACATACCCATTCGGAATTGCGCGGCAATTTTGCTAAGGGTTTTGGTATATTTAGGAATACTTACGTTTTTGTTGGATTCGATCATTTTAACGCCCAAAATCGTTTTTTCTCGGCCTACGGAACAGAAACCTATACTGCGGGATATAACTTGTTAAGTGCCGGGATTGGTGGGAATGTGGTTAACAACTCCGGAAAAACTGTAGTACAATTATTTATTGAAGGAACCAACCTCGCCAACGTTAATTATCAGTCAAATTTAAGCAGGCTTAAATATTTTGACAACCCTGTAGTGCCAGCTGGAGTTCAGCCCGGTATTTTCAATATAGGGCGAAACATTAGTTTTAAAGTAGTGGTGCCGTTCGATTTGTCTCCACATACTAAACCGACTCCTGGTTCTTAAATTTAAGGGGCTTTAATTTCGATTAGAGCCCCTTTTAAATAAGATTATTTTTTTAGCGTTGATTTCAGACCATAAATTTCGACTATTTATGAGTAATCTGAGCAATAAACGAACCCAAATCATAGCTATAATCTTTCAGCATAAATGGCATGCTTAATTAGCAATCCTCCAAAACTGGTATGGCCAAAGCAAAATCAAGTCGAAAAAAGCGAATTAGAAATCCTAAACCAGAGCGCTATAACAATAGAAACAGGGCGATTAGAAGGCGCGTTGAAAGAAGAAAAAAAAAGGCTGACGAAAAAGAATCGAAAGCAATTCTTATTGTTGTTGCCGGCATGTTACTGGCTTTGGCATTTATAGTGATCCTATATAATATTACAAGAGTCCAACAATGATTAACGATTTTAACATTATTGTAGTCCATTTTTACAATGTAATGGCCATATTGAGAATTAACTCAAAAATAGTATGATTTACGAATATGTAACAATTAAATATTTTACAAAATCTCCGCCTTTTATTTAGTCTATTATATATTTAAAGGTTAACTATATAATAAATTACTACTTATGTATAATATCGAACTAAATGTTATTTGTTTTTCCCCGTAACGTCATCATTATTTATACTCCGCTGATTTTTCTTTAGTTCAGCTTTCAAGCTGCCAAAGTTGTAGCTAACACTCAATCCAAATGTTCGGTAAAGGCGCTGACTAACGATAGTTTGCTGAAAATCGTCTGTCTGTGTTTGAACTCTTGTATAGCGAAATTTACTATAGGGGTTGCTGATGCCGGCGGTTATGGTAAGCTTTTTATCCAGTAAGGTTTTTGTTAACCTGTATGAATTAAATACATAGGCATTTGTTGATCCCTGCAAGGTAATGTTGGCACTGTAAACCGTGACAGATGCTGTAGCCCGCCAGGTAGGGCTTAGCTTATAGTTTAAAGTGGCATAAGCAAAGCCCTGCATCCCATTATTTGCATAGAAATTGCCGTTATATGTACCTCTAATCCATAGATAAGATAGTTCACTATTTAATGTTGCTGAAAAAGATTTTGTTATCGGGTAACTGATGCTGGCATTCAAACCTGCAGTTTTATTTTGCCCCACATTTTGGTACGTAGTAAAAGAGGTGGTATCTATTAAAGTTGTTACCTGCTGAATATTGTTATTTGAAAAGGAATAGCTTAAAGTAACATTATAGCTGCCCTTTCCATAAGTGCTGTAAGCCAGTTCAAAATTGTTATTCAGCACGGCTTTAAGAGCCGGATTGCCGGTATTTACAAATAAGGGGTTAGAACGGTCTATATATGGGTTGAGTTGCAGAATACCGGGCCTCGAAATCCTTTGCGTGTATCCTAAGTTTATTGTAGCATCCTTAAATTTATGCTGAAGGGATACCACGGGGATCAGGTTGGTATAATTTGTATTTAACGCGCTTTCCTGCGTAACAAAATCAGCATTCACTTCTGTATGTTCTAACCGTATGCCTGCCTTAATTTCAACCGGCTTCAATTTCAGGTACCAGGAATGATACAGGCTGTAAACATCCTGACGGTAATCAAATTGATTATCAAGGTCTTTGGCAGGAGCGTACTGCCCGGTTAGCGGGTTTAATGCCTGGCTGGTATAGTCACTAAAACTTCTGCGCAGTATCGCTTTAATACCACCATCCACAATGAATGTTTTGCCAGGCTGCACATAATCTGCCTGAAAGGTTTGTTCAAGGGTTGCATTCTCATTTGCTTGCCGGTAACTGTTTAAAGGGTAATTAAACTGCTGGCTGATCAGTATATCGTTGCTTTGGTTATTAGGCGCGTTATGATATTGATAAGAAAAAGTAAGCAGCCTGTCTTTTTTATGTTTAAATCCCAATTGGTAGTTAAAATCGAGGTCTAATCCGCTTTCGTATTGGGGATTGATGTTGACGGAATTATAGGATTGTACCAATTGGCTTTGTCCGTTATATAATGCAGAAGCTAAATTATCGCGATCATCATAATTGCTTTTAAAAAAGTTTATAGAAGCGGTCAAAAGGTTTAACGTATCTGCTTCGTAACTTAGCTCTACGTTTTCGGTATGGTAATTTCCTACATAGGAATAGGTTCCCTTTTGTGAAAGTAAGGAAGCATAAGGCTTTATCGTAGTACGGTTATTTTCGGTTTCGAGGGTTTGCTTAAAGTCCTGGTAAACATACGCCCTCCCGGTAATACCGAATTTCCCCTTCTTTCCGGTTATGCTCGCGTTTTCACCTATGCCTAAAGTGTTGTTGTAATTAGTGCCGATTGAAGCATTGTAGCCATCAATAAGCCTTTTATTCAAAACGATATTGATAATGCCTGCAAGCCCTTCGGCATCATACTTAGAAGGAGGTGTTGTGATCACTTCAATTTTTTGTACGGAAGAAGCAGGCATTACCTTGAGCGCTTCCTTTGGGCTGCGGGCTAATAAAGATGATGGCCGCCCGTTGATGAAAATCTTAAAATTTCCACTTCCTTTTAATTTGATATTTTCTTCACCATCAACGGATAACAACGGAACCTTGCCAATAAGTTCTAAAACCGATTGTGTTTTACTATCGGGGTCGGCCTGTACGTCATAACTTAAACGATCTATTTCCTGTTTTATTAATGGCTTACTGGCGGTAATAACAACTTCTTTAAGCTGTCTTTCATCTGCCGAAAGATAAATGGGTGCAAACTCTAAAACGGTATCTTGTTTCAAAGAATCAGCTGGAACGGTGATGGTTTTGGTTTGATAACCGATGTTTACAATAGTTATAGAAACTGTTTGTTTGATGGAACCGGTCCATAAAAATTTCCCGGCACTATCCGTTAAAAATGCTGCAACCGGCTTGCCACTTACAAAATCCTTAACGTTAACGTTTGCGTAAGATACGGGCTTGTGACTAAGAGAGTCTGCTACCCTGCCTTTTATCACATACTTTACCTGCCCGAATGTAGCTGTAGCAATTAGAGAGAATAATACAAATAGTAACCTTTTCAGTATCAAAAAACGATGGTGCTTAAAGCCGGGCAGATAGATTGGCATGTAATAAGTTTTTAATTCAAATGGTCTCCGGGTAAAAGTTTTTGAAGATTAATGGCATAGTTACCCTCAGTATCAGGCGTATTCACGAGTTTGCCTCAGCACATAAGGCTAATAAGAGTGCCAATGTTTGTAATGTCGAAAATGTCTTGTGCAGGCACAAACGCAGCTTTCCCCTGCCGGGTAGAATGGTGACTATATTTTTAATAAAAGCTTCCAAGGAAATATTATAACTAAAAATTAAGGGATGATCCATAAAGTACTCCGTAAGTTTTTTTAAATGAAGCAAATGATTTGCATGTTATTTAATGCAATAAAGTTGCGTTAAAAATGTTATTTTCACAAATAATTTTTATCTGTCTACTTTAAATTGCCTGTAAGTATGATTTATCTTCGATTATTATAAGTTGGCGACAAAAGATGCTGGATTTTGACAGTCATGAACTCACCTACAAATAGTAGTTTTACACACAACTTAGTTGCATTAACAATATTTTACTAAAACGTCGCCGTTTAAAATGATGAGAATTACGCCATGCTTTCTATTAGCTCTGCTATTATTAACTTATTGCAAAGGCTATGGGCAACAACAGTTAAAAATTGAAGGATTGGTTACTGACCAGAGACACAAGCCATTGCCAGGTGTTACCATTACCTTAAAATATCTGCCAGACTCATCAACAATAGCCAGTTTAGCTACGGATACTAAGGGGCTATATATTTTTCAACTTTTAAAGCCAGGCAAGTATTTTGCACAAGCCCGGTTTTTAGGATTTAAAAATAAGCTATCCTCCATAATAATCATTCCCGGCAAGCAACCGGAAACTATTATCATGGAGGAGACCTCTAAAAATCTCAAGGAAATTATTGTAACGGCTAAACAACAAGCGGTAGAAATGCAGGCTGGTAAGCTAATTTATAATATCGACAAAAGTATTACCGCAACCGGGAGTTCGGCTTTTGAGCTATTACAGCGCACGCCCGGTATCAGTACAGATCAGGATGAAAACCTGGTATTGAAAGGTTCGCCAAATGTAAATGTAATGATAGACGGTAAAATGACCTACCTGTCTGCACGGCAATTGAGCAGCCTGCTGAAAAGTACACCAGCCATAAATATCATGAATATTGAAGTTATTACCACGCCATCCGCGAAATATGATGCGGCTGGTAATAACGGTATCATTAATATCGTCACCAAAAAGAACAATAAAAAGGGCTATGCGGCGGAACTGAGTACGGGTATCACAGGGGGGCAATACTTATCGAATATGCAAAGTATGGCCGGCAATATCAAAACAAGCAGGTTAAACTTTTTTGGTACTTACAGCTATAGTTATGACCACAGCACCTTTCACAGGAGCAGCCTTCGGCTGGCCGATAATAATGGAGCGGTGACTATTTATGACCGCCGCTCGGAAGATCCGAGTATCGGCAAATATAACAGTTATAAGGCCGGAGTTGATATTGACCTAAGCAAGAACCAGCAAATCGGTATTATTTATAATGGCAATACCGATACCTGGAGCCGGGACGGCAGTGGCCCAACCTTTTTACGCAATGCGGATAACGCGGCTACAGCGGTAGTGCAAAATCATAATATTACCAGAGAACCTAATAGCAACAATGCTTACCAACTCAACTATAAAGCAACATTGGATACTTTAGGGGGTAAAATTACCGCCGATGCCGATTATGCTATTTACCATAATAACTCCAAAGGTACGCAGGACAACCAGCTTTTCGATTTAGACGGCAACCAGTTGCAAGCATTTCAAAGCCTGCGCATCAGCCAGCCAAGCAATATCAGCATCCACTCGGTTAAATCAGACCTTGTTTTGCCTCTTGGTAAAATTAAGTTACAAACCGGAGTAAAATACGCCTCCATAAAAACCGACAATAATTTTGTTTATGACTCGCTGATCAACAACAATTATGTCATTGCACCTTATTTAAGCAATCATTTTATATATACCGAAAATGTCGCGGCTGCGTATCTTTCCGCCACCCGTAAATGGAACAATATCAGTATAGATGCCGGGCTTCGTGCAGAACATACCCAATCAAACGGGGAGCTGTTGAGTGTATCGGGCAATACGGATTATAAAAGGAGTTACACCAATCTTTTCCCCTCGCTTGCGCTGGATTACCGGGTTAATACCACCCATAAAATAGGGCTATCCCTAAGCCGGCGCATTAACCGGCCGGCTTACAGTGAATTAAACCCCTCCCGGTATTATTTTGATAAATTTTCCTACTACCAGGGTAACCCAAACTTACAGCCCGAGTTGTCCTGGGTGGCATCTGTTAATTATAGTTTGTTTGACAAATACATCGCTACACTCAGCTATACCCGTACCACCGGTTTAATTGCCGAGCAATCCATACAGGATGTTACAACGGGAATTATGGTGCTGACCAACAAAAATTTTGCACATAGCAATCTGTTCGATCTGATGTTTTCAGTTCCCATAACAGTGAGCGATAACTGGGAAATGAACAACACCGCAGACTTTTATTACCAGGCCTACGCTAATCAAATTGGCGCTGTTGAATATAACCTTCATCGGTATACCGCCGACCTAAGCACTATTCAAACCTATAAATTACGAGATGGTTTCGCGGTGGAAGCAAGGGCAAAATATACCAGCCCTGCGCTAAGCGGCACTTATTTATTGAGATATTACTTTTCGGCAGATGCGGGTGCGAAAAAGAGCCTGTTTAATAATAAGCTTGAGGCAAAGCTTTCTGTAACAGATATATTTAAAACCATTCATTTTTGGGCGGACAATGTAGCCAACCTACAGGCCAGCTATAACCATACACGTGATTCCCGCAGGGTAAGCCTATCATTGGTTTATCATTTCGGTGGCAAATTCACTAACAGGGAAGTCAATAAACTCGAAGAGCAAGATCGGCTGTAAAAATGCTTAAAAAGCAGGGATTAACGTTACTGATGACTAAACAAAATAATAGCGGACCCTACCAAGTTGAGCAGCTATCAAAATTATTATGAAATTAAGTTGTTACACTTTGCCTTTGATGTAACTATACAAATATAACAGGATAGCCGTTATTGGCAACAACGTTGCTTTAATAGAAAGGCCGATTTTAAAGAATGGTCAAATCGGTTAATGATTTATTTAGCAGGGCTTTTTTTACTGCATTTGGGGCAAATCCCCGTTGCATACAGGTTAAGTGCCTCAATTTTAAAGCCAGCGGGGACATTTATGGCTGGCATGCTTAACTCCTCCAAGCAGTAAACATTTTTACAATTGCTACAGTTAAAATGCAAATGTTCGTCATGATGATGGTTTTCTTCGCAATTTGATAAGCACATCGCATAATTGGCTGTCCCATTAAGGTCAAACACCTTATGAATGATGCCCTTTTCTTCAAATGCGCTAAGGATACGGTATAGTGTTACCCTGTCTATATCATTCATAACACTTTCCAGGTCTGGCTGCGAGGTTGCGGTACTTTTGGAAGACATCATGGATAGTACCCTTAACCTCGGGCTTGTCTTTTTTAAATGATGCCTGTTTAACAGTTCTTCGAAATCAAATTTATTTTTGGAAAGGGTCATTATATCATTATAAATGCAGAACTTATGCAAAACTAATCATAAGGTATCGGATTTACTAAACATCCAATTAAAATGGATCGCTGGATTTAGAAAAAAGCACTTGCTCAAGTAATTATCAACGCCTGGAAATTGTCATATGTCCCTTTACATAATTCCGGTATAGCAAATGGACATCCTGTTTAGGGTGGTTGCAAGCCGGATTAAGAAACGAGATACATAAAAGAAAAAAGAAGAAATATTTACGGTCGGCTTTTTTCATGGTGTAAATGTTTAAGATGGAAAATATTGGCTTGGGCATCACAAATACCCTGGTATTTGTAATTGACAAAATGAGCAAATGCAATCAGCAGGCCACCCATTGGTGCCATAACAAATTGCGGCCAGCCTTTAATTATGGTATGCCCTAAAAGGATGAACGTAAATCCACCTAACAACAGGATAACGGGCAAAACTTTGCGATGCTTAAACAAATAAGATGTACTAATAGCGTAAAATCCGATGAACAATGCCAGGATAATCATGCTCCATTCTATCCATGGATTGGCTAAAAAACTTAACCCTATTAAGGGAAGGCTGGTAAATATTACTGGAACTACCGCGCAGTGAATCGCACATAAGGTTGAAGCAGTCATTCCGATATTATCTAAATTTATCGTGGTCCAGAAAAGTTTCATGCGCAAAGTTACTTAATTGCTATTATGTTGCATTTGCAAAAATCTCAAAAGCTGATTTTTTCTTAATAAATGACACTCATTCATTAAATACATTATAAAGGTCCCTAACGGAATATTCCGTTCCGTACAATAAAGCCGGAGAATTTTACCTCAATCTATATAATTGGATATAGCATAAGGCGTTGCCGGTTGGATTTTTTTATTGCGTTTATGATCAAAATAATAATCTATCCTTCCCAAATTGATCCCAGCCCAGCCAACCTGGTTTATGGTGGTGATCTTTCCATCCAGGTTTTTTACATCTTCCGGGGCGTTCATAAAGGTGTGCGTATGGCCGCCGATGATCAGATCGATATTGCGGGTTTCTTTAGCCAATACCTGGTCTGACACCTTATTTTCTTTGTACTGGTAACCTAAATGAGAAAGGCAGATCACAAGGTCACAATGATGCTCGTTCTTTAAAGCGGCGGCTATTTCATTTCCTTTCGTTATCGGATCAAGATATTGGGTTTCCCGGTAGTTCTTTTTGTCCACCAATCCACTTAGCTCTATTCCTAATCCAAAAACACCAATTTTCAAACCATCCTTAATAAATAGCTTATACGGTAAAGTGGCATTGTGCATAATGGTATCCGATAAGTCATAATTACTGATTAAAATGGGGAATTTTGCATTGGGCAGTTGTTTATAAAACCCGCCAATTCCGTTATCAAAATCATGATTGCCCATTGTAGCGGCATCATACCCCATATCGCTCATCAGTTTCATTTCCAGTTCGCCACCAAATAAATTAAAGTAAGGTGTACCCTGGAAAATATCACCGGCATCAAGCAGCAAAACGTTCTTTTGTTCTGCACGGATCTTATTGATTAATGCCGCCCGCCTGGCCACACCGCCCAGTCCCTGGTTCCTGGAGCCATTCATCGGGAACGGTTCTATACGGCTATGCACATCATTGGTGTGCAGTATGGTTATCCGTTTTAAGTCGCCTTTGGCAAACGCATCGATATATGACGTACTTAAAGCAAGGGTTGCCATGGCAACCCCACTTTGTTTAATAAACCGGCGGCGGTTAGTTTTTTGTAATTCTTCCATCTAATGTCGCATCTATTTTTTTACCGGTGGCTGTTTGTGCCTTAACATAGGCGATCAGCGCGTCCCTAACTTTTAAATTTAAAACCCTTTTTTCAATAGGATTAGCCATCCCTTTACTATTATCTCCACCGGCAGCTATATAATCTGAGGTAAGCACCGAATAAGTCTTAGCCACTTCAAATGGTTTGCCGTTAATAGTAATTTCCTGTGGCTCGCTGTTTTTGATCTGCATCTTTAAAGCGGCCACCGGTTCGCCGCCGGCCTGGGCAATGAAATTCAGCAACTGTAAAACGTCTCGCCCGCTGAGCTTGAGCACGACAAGCTCATTTTCAAACGGCATTAGTTCGAAGATGGTGGATAACCTGATATTTCCCTTTGGGAGGTTATTTCGTAGGCCTCCCTTTGTGGTCGGCATCGCAAAATCAATTGACGGGTCTATTTTTTTTGCTTCTGTAAACACTGCGTCAGCAAAAAAATTGCCTAAAAGGGTCTCGGGCAAATCGTAGCTTTTGGTAAGTTCCTGGCTGCTTTCACCAATGATGGTGTTCATTTGTGCATCCATTTTTTGCTTGTAAGGCTGATAGCTTTTTAAAATGCCGGAATCGACAACTAAGCTGCTATCGATATGGTATTCGGCCCTGGCTTGTTTGATAAGGGTGTAATGCGGCTGGCAGGAGGTAACTGTTAAACTGATTGCAACACAGCATAGCAGCCAGCTTTTAAAGTTACTATTCAGCATTTTTTTAATAACGATATGGGTCATTGTTCTATCAATTTGGCATCGTTTAAATAAACCGGCGGTAAATAAAAGGCATTGCCGTTGTCTAATTTTAATATACCATCTACAGTAACTGTTTTGAAGGTGAATGTTACCGGGCTTTTTGCATTGACGATAACCATAATAGGATTGCCATTTTTACCACAAAAATAACATTGATTAATTGGCAGGGTAGAGATCATAAACTTAGTTTGCTTCATGCCCGCCTTCATCGGGATCATATACCCAGTAAGCTGAAAATGACGATTTTCAAACCGTTGCACACTTTCGCTATAAACAGGTATTACCGTTGTGTCATTAACTTTTTTAAACATCACCATATCTATAATATCCCAGTTAAAAGAGCTTACCTTATCATTCGGATTGTGTTGCGCCTGGCTTTTGGCGGTTATTGAACAGATCAATATCCCCATAATTATCAATATGGCTTTCATTTTAATGCTGTGCTAATAGGTTTGAAATATTTGACCGATAGGCCTGTATGGCGGGCAGCAGGGAGGCGATTATGCCAATACCAAATCCAACCACAATTAAATAACCCTCCTGGAGCAGGAATATATTACCCCATAGTTTGGCTTGGGTAGAATCCTGGTAATTACTGATCAGTTGCAGCGTGATGTGCCCCATCAATAACCCTGCTATTGTACCTATGGTTGTTAAAATAAGCCCCTCCGTGATGATAACTAAAAACAATTTAAACTTAGACGCGCCCATCACACGCATTATAGCCAGGTCATATTCGCGTTCTTTTAAGGAATTGTATAGACTAATGAATACACTTATCGCGGATATGAACATGATTAAAACTGCAAACCATTGCAACGTATCCACACCAATGCCAATAAGTGAAAAAAGCCGTGCGCTTTCTAAAGCCGGTGATGCTGCCTGCATGCTGGTAGATTGATTAACCATTCGTGGGAACAGGATCACAGACATGGGTGAGCGGTACTGGATCAATAATGATGTAATTTCAAGCTCGCCATTTTCATAAGCCTCGGTTTTACCCCCGGTGTTTTTTTCTTTTGTTTCGTGCATTTTCCAAACACTGGCAACATTGGTCAGCACAAGATTGTCGGTTACATTTCCCTGGGGTTTTAAAATCCCGGTAACCAGGTAAGCATGATTTTTATGCACATCGGTATTACCGGTCAAACCATGTGCGCCAAAAAAATGATCGCCGATATTCAAATGCCCGCTTTGTGCTACAATGGAACCAAGGGTTACTTCAAAATCATTTTTCCAGAACCTGCCTTGTGCAAGTTGAAGATCATATAAACGTATAAAACCTTTATCTGTACCTGCAATTCTAAACCCATTGTAATTATCGCCCAAGGCTAAAGGAACAGCTGTTTTAACCAACGGATTGTGTGCTAAGGCATCGGCTTCTTTTAATGGTATGTTACCTGTTGGGAAGTCTATATAAAAAATACTGCTTAAAATAAGCTGGAGGGGGCTCCCTTTGGCACCTACTACCAAGTCAATATCTTTGGCGTTATTTTCCAGCTTTTTTCCAATCTGGTCTGATGCCAGCATCAATAGCGTAATAATGCCGGTACCGAAAGCGATCAGCATGATATTTAAAGCGGCAGTAAGCTTGTTAGCCGCAATGCTTTTAAAGCTGATCTTTAACATATTCATGATTGTAAAATGTATGCCCTTTCAATCCGTTCCTGTACTCTTTTATCGTGGGTGGCAATTAGGAGGGTAGCGTTATTTTGTTCTGCCTGTGTGATCAAAAGATCAAGTACGGCACGGGCATTTCGATCATCCAGGCTGGATGTAGGCTCATCTGCGATGAGTAAAGACGGTTTGTTTACTACAGCACGGGCTATTGAAACGCGTTGCAATTGACCCTGGCTCAATTGGGAAGGATAGTTAGCTTTTTTGTCGGCAATATTTAATGAATTCAATACATCTTCCACACGTTTATTGTTCACCGGCAACCCGGCAAGTGATTGAGCCAATAGTAAATTTTGAAGCACCGTTAAGCTTTTAATAAGATGCGCGCGCTGAAAAATCAAACCGATATGTGCACCTCTGAAATGATCCATTTTGGTATTGGACAACTGGCAAATAGCGGTTTGGTTGATATATACTTCTCCATGCGAGGGTTTAAGTAAACCGGTCAACAAGTGCAATAAAGTTGTTTTGCCACTGCCCGATTCGCCAAGCATTAACCACTGTTCTCCTTGCGTTACCGTCCAATCCCTGAATGATAAGTTCAGCTCTTTATTATAACTGTATTGTAAGGATTGAATTTTGATCATTTTCCGTTTGCTTACACTCTTGAAACATTAGTTAAATATAATTAACAAACGCAACATTATTGCTTTTATTTTATAATGAAGATGCTTTGTAAGATTAAATAACTACAAAAAACAGGGCAGGACATAGTAACCTAACAATTGAAATAGATCATCTTGTACTTTATATAAAAGAAAAGGCAGCTGCTCATCATACAAATTAAACCACTTAAGGTAGTCTATACCCTTACAGTCTGTTCTGCTCTTCGGTTTTATGGCTTTTTCCTCCGTCAAGCTTACCTCCAATATGATAGGTCATTGTCAGATAAAAACGCCTACTATCAGGAATGCTTTTGTAAAAATAATTTAACGAATTAGTGATAGACTGCCCCCAGAAACGATTGGTATGGAAAATATCGCTTAATGCCAGGCGCAGATCCAACTTGTTATGCAGCAATGTTTTTTTTAATCCCGCATCTTGCTGAAAATAGTACCGGGTAACAAAGATCCCATAGAGTTCGGGAGAGGTGTAATGGCTCAACAATTCAAAGGAAAAGTCTTTAGGTAAGTTAACTGTTTGATTTAGGATAAGATCCACATTTATTTTTTTCGCTGTATAGCTGCCATACAATTGCGTTATAGGGTATTTTGTATAACTCACGTCAGCTGTCGCATTTAATTCCCAAAAATCCCTGATTTTTATGGGCGCAACTACCAACAGGTCGTACCTTTCTTTATGCAAAAAATTGGCATTTTGTGCAATAAGTACCCCGGTGACATTATCCAGCTTGATCGACCTGGATATGAAATTATTTGCCCTGTTGTAGGTTAAGCCAACTACGTATTTATCCATAAACGTATAATTAAGGGAAGTGATCCATGCCTTTTCGGGCACCAGGGCGGGATTGCCCGCGTAATAGGAATACTTGTCCGAATAGAAACGCACGGGGTTTAAATCAGCATAGTTGGGCCTGTTGATCCGTCCCGTAAAAGACAATGACAATTTGTGGTTTAACCCAAAGTTGTTGCTGATCATAACAGATGGAAAGAAATTGGTGTATTTGCGTTCAATCAAAGTCCCCGCGTTAACACTATTTGCAGATGTGTAGGTATGCTCTACGCGCATTCCAAGTTCTATTTCTGTTTGTTTCCATTGCTTAGATGCGGACAGGTAAGTTGCCGCTATTTGTTCCTTATAAATAAAGTGATCGCTAAGCGACGGAGCGTAAACGGTATTATTATTGATCAGCGAGTCGTATTTAAAATCATTGTCAATATTTATAGCTGCGTACTTGAGCCCGGTTTTTAGTTTGAACTTTTTATTAGGCAGGTTCCAATCGGTTTTTACAGACCGGATGGTAATAATATTGGGTTGATGATAGTTTAATTGCTGATAGGGCTCCAAAGCAACGTTGTTGGGATCGAATGATTGGTTCCCTACAAAACCATCAGAATTATTACTGTAATTGACGTAATCGGCATCGGCGCTTACCGTCTTTCCGAGGGTATCCAGTTTAAGTGAATAATTCAGGTTATATACGTTATTATAATAAGGCTCCATGGAAACGATCCGGTTGTTAACCTGTCCAACAAGGTCGCCGGATGCGTTGGTCAACAGCGTTTTTCCGTTGTTTGTCTTGCTCCAATCATCCAGGAACCCAGTGTAGCCAAAGCCGATAGTTGACTTTGGCGTAAGGTAAAAATCAACCCCGGCTTTATAACTATAGTAATACGTTTTGTAAGATTCCGGGTAATGCCTGCTGTAAGTAACTGGACTGCCGTTGGCCGTTAATATATTGGTATTCGATCTGTCGAAATAATTCCGCTGCAAATCATAGCCGATATTGCCATAAATATTAAACTTAGGTGTACGGATATTCCCGGTAACACTATGTTTGTTTAGCAGGTATCTGCCTGCGCCAATACCCGAACTGATATTTATAGCGTAACCGGGCTTATTGCTTTTTTTGGTAATGATGTTAATGATCCCACCGTTACCGGCAGCGTCGTATTGTGAAGATGGTGTACTGCTTACTTCGATTCGGCTGATATTATCCCCTCCCATCCCTTTAAGCATATTGGCTAACTGCTGCGCAGATAAATAGGTCATTTTGCCATCCATCATCACATTTACAGCTGATGAACCCTTCAATAGCAGGTTGTCATTCTGATCAACGTTTACGCCGGGTGTGCGTCGGAGCAGGTCAAAGGCAGAACTGCCGGATGCCGAGGCACTTTTTTCCACATTATAAACCAGTTTACCATTATTAACTTCTATGGCCCCCCGGCGCGATGTCACCACCACTTCTTTCAATTTTTCAAACCTTGCAATGAGCACCATATTTTGTACAAGGTTGCCATGAAGTGAAAATTCTTCGCTGATTGAATTTTCAAAACCGATAGCGGATGCCTTCAGTTTATAAATGCCCCCCTTTAAGCCCTTCAACTCAAAAGTGCCATCCGCCGTACTCAATGTTTGAATAGTTCGAAGCGTGTCTTGTAGCGGTATCAACGTCATGGTTACCAATTTAACAGGTTGTTTATTCTTATCTGTGACGGTACCTGAAAGATTATAAGGAGGGAATTGCTGCTGGAACCTGCCCAAAAGTGTTACGGGGTAAAACCATAATAATATCAACCCACTGCAAAATAATTTCATGGTGACAGCGCATTTTTTAAATTACTATTACTCTTGGCCAAAAAATTCCCAGCCAACGCACACACCATTGATATAGGTTTTAAAGAACCGAAACTTATATAAGTATCGATCAGTCCTTGTATTCCTGAATGAAGGATCAGGCTCATCATCAAATGGATTGCTAATCAAAGCAATATAATCATGCTGCTCCTGTTCATTTATTCCGGGTAGTGAATCCCATGCCATCGCTTTAGCCTCTTCTAAACTAATCTCGGTAGTGTCTTTGCCAAGATTTGAACTTAATCTTTTAAATTCCAGGAGTAACTTATTCAGATTGCCATATGCTTTTTCAAGAGCCGGAATGTGCTCACCCCTGAACCTCACGTTATGAAACGTATAGGCAAGATCCTTTAAAGCCTCATAGTTTTGAGGTTTATGCCGGTACACATCTAAACGATGCAGCGATGGCAGGTCGTCCGCCAGCTTGTAAATCGCGTTCAGGCAATCCCTGTTCATTATTTGTGATGCTCTTTCCTGCAGTACAGGATCATAGGTTATATAGCCTTTAGCTTTCTGATCAGTGAAAAGCTGGCAGGTATCATACATCTCCAAGCAAATTGTACTTATTTCTTGCTCTACGTTCATAAGCTATCTTTAAGCATTATTTTAAACTATCCTTATTAATAAAATGGCACCCCATAGTGTAAAGATTCACGGGAATACAGGCTGGTTTACTTAGCCTTTATTTATTACTTAGCAGCAACCAATGCTAAACATTGCCTCAGCATCTTCTCAAACCCCGGCGCTTTCAGTTCCTTCCCTATAAAAACTATTCTGCTTTGTTTCAATTCTTCATGCTTCCAGTCACTACCGTAACTGATGGCAAGGTCAGTATTGACTGATTGTAAAATGACCCTGGAATTGTGCTCTTGTGCGTAAATGATCCCCTTTACCCTGTAAATATTCTCCGCCTGGAAATTCAGGAATACCGTTAACCTGTGCTGCAACAGGGCTATATCGAAAGGTTCGGAGAACGTGAAACTCAACGAAACCAGGTCAAGATGCTGGTGTTGTTTTAACGATTGCGGCACCAGGCTAAACTTTGGCCTTTTTTGTACTATAGTGCTACGCTCCAAATCAAATATAGCATCCAATGGGTAACCATTTTTATTTCCCGCCAACACTTTTGCAAATGGATTGATCTCTTGCAGTAGGTTTTCAAGGTAGGCTAAGTGATCGGCTTCTACCAGATCTGTTTTGGTAATCAATAAAATATCACCGAAACTGATTTGCTTCCTCGCCTCATCGGTTTCCCTTAACTGCCGCTCAATATGCCGTGCATCTACCAGGCAGATCACTCTTTTCAATTGGTAATAATTACCCATACCAGCTATGGTTAAAAAAGGCGAAGCGATAGAGGCGGGATCTGCAATGCCGGTAGTTTCTATAACCATTTCGTCAAACTCACTTTTCCTTTTCCAAAGCGATTCCAGCAGGTCGTAAAAGTCATCGCTCAGGCTACAGCATATGCAGCCGTTGCTCAATTCAAACACATTATTATCCGCACTAATGATCAGGTCGCCATCAATACCTTCTTCACCAAATTCATTTTCAATTACAGCTAATTTAACTTCTTTTCTCCAGGCGATTAGTTCATTCAGAAACGTGGTTTTGCCGGCCCCTAAAAACCCGGTGATGATGATTACCGGCCTCATATCGGTGCTAATCATGCCTTTACCTTCCCTTTTGCCATATAAAACCAGCTTAATACATTTTCATAATGCTGTTTGCCATAAAGCTGGATAAAGCTCTCTGTATAACTGTCGGTTTTATTTTCTAATGCTTGTATCCGGCCTTCAATAAAGTTGCGGTCTGGTTTTATCCCGCATGCAACGGTGATGCAGCGGTACCATTCGTTAAAATCCTGTGGTATCATGTATTTTATAATTTGCATAGGCTATTTACCAGCCTGTGGGGAGTGCAAGGTAAAGGTAGGGCATTTTACTTTAAAATGCAACTATGTTGCTTTTGTTATTTATTTATTTACTTTTGAAAAATATTGCAAGCAATTATCTGATGAATAAATTACCGGTAACCGTGTTAAGCGGCTTTTTAGGAGCAGGGAAAACAACCCTCCTTAATCATATCCTCCATAACAAAGAAAATTTAAAGGTGGCGGTGATCGTAAACGATATGAGCGAGGTGAATATTGACGCACAATTGGTAGCGAGCGAAAAAACCTTATCCCGCACAGAGGAGAAATTAGTGGAGATGAGCAATGGCTGCATTTGCTGTACGTTACGGGAAGACCTGATGATAGAGGTAGAAAAATTAGCTAAAGAGAATAGGTTTGATTACCTGCTCATCGAAAGCACAGGTATATCCGAACCTATCCCGGTTGCGCAAACATTCACCTTTGTGGATGACCAGGCCGGTATAGACCTGAGCCGCTTCTCAACCTTAGATACGATGGTGACCGTGGTAGACTGTTTTAATTTTTACAAGGATTTTGGCACGGCAGAAAGGTTGCTTGACCGGAATCTGGTGCAGGATACCGCTGATCAGCGTACTATCGTTAATTTGCTGACCGACCAGATCGAGTTTGCCAATGTGATCGTCCTGAATAAAACTGACCTGATCTCTGCTGGTGACCTCGGCTTACTGACAGCCCTGATCAGGCGGTTAAACCCGGAAGCAAAAATTATCGGTTCTGTATTTGGCAAAGTACCGCTTAAAGAGATATTAGATACCGGGTTATTTGACTTTGATAAAGCATCGCAGGCAGCAGGCTGGATAAAAGAACTGGAAAATGAACATACTCCTGAAACAGAAGAATACGGTTTAAGTTCAATGGTTTTCAGAGCGCGCAAGCCTTTTCACCCGCAACGTTTCTGGCATTGGCTTAACCAGGATTTTCCGACCAATATCATCCGCTCAAAAGGGATGTTCTGGATTGCTTCGCGGCCGGATGATGCCCTAAACTTCTCCCAGGCAGGAGGATCGAGCCGTTTAGAAATGGCCGGGGTATGGTGGGCCTGCATGACCTATGCCGAACGGATAAGGTACACCGATTTTCAGGAGAATAAGGATTATATAGAAGGGAAATGGGTAAAGGACTGGGGCGATAGGATGACTGAATTGGTTTTTATTGGTCAGGATATGGATAAAGCACAGCTTTTAATTGAGCTGGAAAGTTGCCTGCTTACTGATAAAGAGGTTGAAAGCTATAAAAAAAATGAAAAATTTATTGATCCTTTTGTGATCAATAGCTGAGGATATCTTACCGGGCAAGATATCCTCTTTATAAGCGAATCCGTCATCATAGAAACCATTTTACTGCCTTCAAGCAAAACTAATTCTGTAGCGATGAATTTGAACAGCGCCATCAAAGTCCTTAGGCAACATCAATTGAAAGCTACATCTGTACGCATAGGGTTATTACAATTGCTGGCAAAGAAATCTACAGGCATATCATTCGCTATGATTAAACAAGAGTTTGATATGAAATTAAACTCAGTTACATTATACCGTGTGCTCAAAAACTTTGAAGCGATCCGTTTAATTCACAAGGTGCTGGATAGCGGAGGAACAGCTAATTATATGCTGAGTTTAGATGACGCTTCCAAATCTAAGCATCAGCAACACATGCACTTTAACTGTACACAGTGTAATAATATATTCTGCTTAAATGAGCTGAGCGTACCGCATTTCTATTTACCGGAGGATTTTCAAACAGAGTTTGTTGGCGTGACTCTAATTGGGATTTGTCCGGGTTGTAACATAATGGTGTGAAGACCAATACAATTGTCGAGCAGACAAAATGATCTATTTCCTAATCCAGCTTTTTTGTCAACTTGGGTCATACTCATGCTGCATAGCAACAAATTATAATTGTATCTATAAATTCCACTGCGGGGGAAAAAAGGGCGGCTTTCCACTGTATAAAAAACCTTATATGGTTTCCAAATAAAGCTTTTGCAGGTCCCCCGCATTGATTTCCGATGCCTTTAACGTGTGAACCAACTCGCCCTGGCGCATAATACCGATGTGTGTCCCTATATTTACTGCGTTGAAAATATCGTGTGTAGCCATCAGGATGGACTTCCCCTGTTGCCCCAATTGCTTAACAATTGTAGTAAATTCGTTTGTGGCTTTCGGATCGAGGCCACTGGTAGGCTCATCCATTAAAATCACTTCAGCATTTTTAGCTACTGCAATGGCAATACCCACCTTTTGGCGCATACCTTTACTGAATCCGCTCAAGCGCTTATTATGTGCGTCTGCCTGCAAGCCGCATTGGCTTAAAAAGCCTGAAAGGGTTCCGCTGGTATACTTGAAACCTGCCAGGCGGCTAAAAAAATCAAGATTTTCAACAGCGGTAAGGTTACCATAAAGCATCACAACTTCCGGGATGTAAGCCAGATGCTTCCGTGTTTGCTGGTTGGCTGCTACCTCTGTTCCACTCACTAAAGCTTTTCCAGACGAAGGCTGGATAAAACCCAGGAATAGGTTGATGGTAGTTGTTTTGCCTGCTCCGTTTTGACCCAAAAGGCAGAACACCTCGCCCGCTTTAACCGAAAGATTTAGGTTACTGAGCGCTGTTTGCTGATTATATTGCTTAGTAAGGTTTATTGCCTGTAGCATGGGGTTGTCATTTATTTTTTAATGATTTATTGAATTGATCGAAAGAAAGGCGGTGCTGTAATTCGCTTACCTTGAGCGGCACACCGTCAAAACATTTTTGAGTGAGGTTTTCTTTAAGCCCCTGTACATACTGGCGTACCTGCTTTACGTACGTTATGTAACTCTGCAGATCAGTACCGCTTAGCGTATTGAAACGCTGCTGGCAGCGCGTTACCGGGTTGAAAAAATTACAAGCGTTTAAAAAATCCTCTCGTTGCTGCATTTGCTTAAAATATTCGTTTAACAGAGGATCTGCATGCCGGTCGTTCAAGTTGCCGTAAGCTGTATATAATTTATTGGAATAAGAGGGTCCAATGGTATCCGTATTTGCATACTGCGGGTAGTAATGATAGAATTCTTTGAGTAATGATCTTTTCACGGCAGGGTTATCACTCATTTGTACCCTACGGATGTATTTGCTGAAAGCTTCTGCGTTTACGGGATAACTTGCGTTGGCTACAGCGTTAAATATAGCCGGCAAGCCGACAGAGAGAAATATCCAGCAACTAATCAGGATGATGGCATTCAGCACCGACGACCTCTTTAATAGGCCGACCAGATAAACGATAAAAAACCATGTAAGAATATAAAGATTAGCTGTTGTGGCATAGCTAAACCATTGCTTGATAGTGATGCTATTACCAAACAGCAGGCTGACGAGCAAAATTATATTAATCATCGCCAGGGTAAGCGCGAGATAGAACAGCAACTTACAAAGGATAATTTTGTCGGCCCTTGTTACTGTGTTTAAAAGTGCGTAAGTCCCGCTTTCCTGCTCCACCGCATAAACATCGAATGTAAAGCCGATGATAAAAAGCGGGAACAGCAGCGTGATAACAAACGCCAGATCAAAATTGCCGTATAGCAGTTTAAAAGGGCTGCTAATTTCATTTTTGAAAAAGCGCATATAAAAGCTATATGGCTCCAACTCGTGGTAGTAGGGATATACATCGCGGTTTCCTATCGATAAAAAACTCAGCTGTGTAGGTTGCCACCACGATGTCCATCTTTTATTGGGCGACGTAATAATCCAGCCGGGATCTGTAAGGTGGCTATAGGCCCATTTTGCATCCGCAGTTGCGGTATCAGGATGCTGTATCCTTGATACTACTTCATCAAAAATGATATTCTCTCTTGCAATAGCTAATTGAATATTTTTCTGCTGCCCGCTGATGAACTTACGTCCGTTATAAAGCGAATAAATGGCGGTAAGTAGCAAGCATATAACGATGAAATAAAACGATCTGCTTGCGGCCAGCTTTTTACATTCAAAAATAAATACGGTTTTAAGCATAAGTGGTTATAATTTGTAAGCGATACGTTTTACCATCAATCCTGATAATACCGTGAGCAACAGCAGGCTCATTATTTCTGGCACATAGTTTTTGAGAGATTGCGCTGCATTCAATGACCGGTAAGAAAATTGTGGGATGGAATTGAATAGTTCCCGGCCAATTTTGTAAGTTGTAAAGCCATCTTCTTTCGAATGCAGGGCCATATCCCGGTTCATCGTTTGCACAAAATTCATCCGGTAACTTTCCGCGTCCAATCTAAATGCGCGGTCGTTAAAATAATCGGTGTTGCTCAAACCCATCGACAAGTTTTTGATCCCTAAAAGAGGATCAAGCAAACTTGTAAACGCAAATACCTTCTGCTGCTTTAATAGCACGCGGCTCAATTGGTCAAAGTGATCATTATAAACCTTGCTGCTATATTTTTCCCCTTCCATCATAATAATGCCCTCAATGTTTATGGGCAATTTACTGGTGCTGTCAACTTTGTATTTTTTTAGCATCTGTTTTGTTAAGGCAAGCGCGCGCTTGTCGCTGGTATTATGCCCGTCTATCCCGTTTACAATATCTTTCATCACGACTGTTTTGAACTCAGTATTGGAGGGTAGTGGATAAAGACCAGTAGCTACATTTGCTACCAGTTTAGGAACCAGAATACAGGCAAATACCCAACCGCTCAGCAATACAATAAGGCTTTGTTTTACCGAACCGGCAACTGTTGATACGTATACGCCCAGAACAGTTACGACAAAGTAATATGCAAGATAAAAGCAGAAGATAGCAGCGGTTTTTAACACATCCTGAGATACGAAATCCACCCTTTCTACCACTAAAACGATAGCCGAGAGCATATAAAATAAGGCAACAACCATTGCAACCAGCAGCCATGGTGCAAATACTTTCCCAACAGCCAATTGCCGTGATGAGATTCCGCTGCTTTTAAGCAAAGCAAGCGTGCCGCTTATCCGTTCTGATATGATTGTGTTAAATGTGAGAACGATAAGGAATAACGGAACAAACACCTGCAAAAGCAGGGCAATATTGAAACTCCCAAACCTCACCAAGCTGGATGTGCTTTGTGCAGGACTAAACAACACATCATTTTGCCGGTGGGCTTCCATGTACACATAAGTGCCGGTGTAAGCATCGGTCCCGTTATCAAAAATACTTAACGGGTTTACCTGCTTAAACGCAAAATTGCCAAAATGGGCGGCAATGTGCGGGTGTTTTCTGTCCTGGTTAAGCCATTGCCCGCGGCTTTCCCGGCCCGCATTTTCACGCATCGCAGCAACAGACCGGTAGGCCAACAAACCTGTATATAAGCAAAAAATCCATAGGCAGGCAAAGGTAAACACGAAAACATACAGCAGCTTGCTCCGTCTCCATTCTGTAAACTGATGCCTTGTTAATAACCAGATAGCGTTCATATCAAAAGATTAACGGCAAGTAACCGCCGGGGTTAGCACTAATTTAATTTTGCAAATGCGTTACATGCTCCCGATGCCAGGCCAAATTCTTTGCTCACAGCACCGTTGCTCAACTGGTAGGAGTAAATGGCATTGGATGATGCATCAGCACCTGCACAATTGAAATACAGCTTGTTGTCGTCAAATTTCACTGCAAAAGCAGCGTTGCCGAAAAATTTAGGCATTCCGGGCGCGATGCTACCTGATGTGGTTTTTGCGTTAAGGTCTATTTTATAATACTGGCAGGTAGCTACAGAGTTGTAGCTGGCATCCAGGTCAAACGGATAGGCAACCGCATCATCATAACGCACAGTAAACACTTGCCCGGCACTGAAATATAGAATACCGATGCATGGCTTACCTGTTGTACTGTTCAGATCAAAAAAGTAAGAGGTGTCAAAGTCAGTACTACCTTTCTTTATCCTCAAAATACCGCTTGGCTTATTGTTATTGGCATAACCCATCACATAAATATCACCGGCGGCATCTTTTATCATCACATTTGGCTGAAATGATGATTCGGTACCGCTGTTCCACATTTCGCTGCTGCGGTTATCTTCTATCTGCTTCGCTACCTTGCCTGTTGTTATATCTATAAGGGTTATAAACACTTTGTCTTCTAAGTTATTGCCTTTTTTATCCTGGTAATTAACGCCCATATACAGGTAATTGTCGCGATGGATCAGTCCCTGATAGTAAACCTCAGTAGAGCCGGTCTTTTGGACGCTACTCAGGTCGATGGTGCTGGTTATTGTCATTGTAGAAGGGTTAAATCTTACCAGCTTACCCACCAGTCCATAACCGGCAACTGTTGCAAAAGCATCTGTTTCGCTGATAAAATCAACTGCGCCAATGGTCTTTAAACCAGCTACGGCAAACGAGCCAACTTCCTTTGCTTTTCCATTTGCATCAAACTCAAACTTGTGCAATGTAGCAGGCGCCCCAAAGTTACACTGGTACATATTTTTACCATTATGAAAAACCAGTGCTGTACTCGGCGATTCGGCCGCATTGCTTGTACCAAGTGTTCCTGTTGGGAAACCTACATTGCCGAACATATATGTAGTTTGAGTGGGATAACTACCGCCGGTAACGCTCAATGCATAAGTTGAAGCCGCATCCGGGGTTTTGGGTTGAGTTTTTTGATCTTTTTTACAGGCCTGCATTAATAGAGCGGTTACTGTCAATAGTGTTAAAACGTAATTTTTTTTCATGAGTAATTGTGAATTATGATTTTTTATTTTCTGTTAAAAGATAATAGCGCAGCTTAAGACTAACAGACCTGCCCGGAAGCTGCGCTTTAAAATTGTCGTAAGTTTTGGCGTTGGCCAGATTATATGCCTCGATTGAGAAGGTGAGGCGTTTAAGCGGGAATGTGATGCCGGCATTTTGTAACATTTGCTTAGGTATAGTAATTTTGTCGGGCTGGTAACCGTCGTTTGCCCAGTACAGGTAATAGGAATGGGTATAATTAACATTATACCAGAATTGCGGCGACAGGCTATTAACATTTTTCCTGATGACGCGATAAGTTAAACCTGCATTTCCCAGTAAATATGGAATATTTGGGATCCGCTGGCCTTTGTACCTGTCGTTAGGAATACCGAGGCCCTCGATGTCGGACCGGCTCCTCAAATCCTGGTAAGTAGCGTTAATGTTGACGGTAAACGACCGAGTCGCCTGATAGGCAATGTTTGCTTCGATGCCCTTGATACCAGCCTTGAGCAGATTATAAGATTTTGCACTTCCTTGGCTGTTGGGTACTAAAAATATCAAATGATCTACATTGCGGTAAAATCCTGTCGCCTCCGCATGTAACTTTCCCGCGTTGTAAAGGATATTTAAATTAAAATTGTTGCTTTCCTCTGCTTTCAGATCCGGGTTCGGGTTAACCAGTATCAGATCCCCAAATGCCTCTTCTGCATCTGGCAGTCGTATGGCATGCTCATAAGATGCTTTGGCTATAAAAAAGGGATTTAGCGAATACGCCAGCGCAATATTATAACCGGGTTTGCTGGTACTATTATGAGCTGTAAAGCTTCGGTCAAAATTGATATAAGACCCTGCCTGGCGTGTATAAAAATATTTAAAGGCCGTACTTAATTTCAGTCCATGGATTAAAAGATTACCGTCGTAGCCCAATCCCGCAACATCTTTCCATTGCGACGAAGGCGAATTGTACAAATCGAGTCCGTTGTTGATCCTTTGTGCTAACGTATCTTTTGCAGACCGTTTATAATGCTGTAAGGTATTACTGAAAATTAATTTATTACTACTATTAAACCAATAAGCCGCAGTTAGCTTTTGGTTAAGCGTATTGGTGTAAGTGCTTAAATAACTTGTGCGCCCTATCTCGGCACCTTTTGAACGGTAATATTCAGTTCCGTCATCATTTTTTATGGTTGATCCATTCCAAACAGTTATGCGCCTCGCCGTATCTATAAATAGTCCATCTAACCGGTTAAAGGATACTGCCGCCCCGACATTTAAGTGCTTTAATAAATCGATCTTTTGGTACTTCAATATACCGCCTGTTAAACTTTCCCGGTAAGCGGCATAAGCATATGGCTGTGTCATGGTCAAGTTATTTTGCAGTTGTTTATCAAAGCCACTACTGTTAAGGGAAAGGCTAAGCAGGTCGGCAAAAGAGGAATTTACTATCGCCGCTTCGGCTTTAACAATGTAGTTTTCGTAACGATCATGATACCTTTTTACGTGGATCAATTCTATCTTGCCGTCTGCCCGGATATTATCGGCATCAATACCATAATTGTTTTTAGAATAGCCCCCATACGCCTGGATACTGGTGTAAAAGTTTTTAGTCCACAACTTGCGACCGGATAAATTGATGCGGTGCGTATCGAATGAACTAATGGCATAAGACGCTTCGAGATAATCGGTTTTTTCCTTTCGTGAAATGATGTTTACCGCTCCCGCCAAAACGTCAGCACCAAGGTCTACAGGGATAACTCCTTTATATATTTCTATGCGTTCTATCTGCTCTACCGGCAGGTTATTGATCCCGGTTGATTCTCCAAGCGTATTAATGGGAAGACCATCAATAAAGAATTTAAGCTGTTTACCTGTACTGCCATTAATAAAAAAATCGAGTCTTGAGCCGTAGCCACCATCCTGTTTAACTTTAATGCCCGAAGTACCTCTTAAGAGCTGAACGGGTGTTAAGTTGGTATTATAAAATAGGCGTGTATTTATAACAGAAACATTGCCAGGGCCTTGAGTTAAGGCCTCATCGATTTTACTTCGCACAATAACCTCATTCAATTGTTTCGTTGTATCCGAAGCATTTTTTTTGAATTGTGCAAAGCAAAAATTTGGCAAAAAAATGATGCAAATGATAATAGTCCTTATCATAAAAGAATTTGAATAGCTAAATCAATAAGGGCGGGGGTGTACGTACAATCCCCATTAATAGGCGGGTTATCTAAACCGGTTATTAAGATATAAAAGGTGGACCTTTATTACGGAAGAGACTGGGATCTCTTAATATTAGATCCGGACTTAAGTCAAGGCTGTTGAATATGACAACCGGCGGAAAAATCGCTGTTGATATTAGATTATTATAATTCACTGCCGCAGACGACTTGTAATAGATAAAATCGCAAATAGCACATTTTGAATATATGACAACGGCAGTTTTCGCTTTGGCGGGCAAATCGGTATGCCTATGCAGCAATTCAACAAAAGGGAGTGAACTAAATAATAGCAATAAAATGAATGCTGTTAATGTCCTAACCAGTCTATTTTTTTTTGCCATTGCAACAAAGTTGCAAAAATTACTTTGCTTAAACAACAAATTATCAAGGGAGTCAGTAAATACTTGGCCTTATGCATTTTTTTCATCCAATAGTTTAAAGCAAGTTATGTTTTGGTGATACCAAAACGACTTGCCGATGGGTTCGCTTCACTTATCATCGGGTAGGGAGATACTTCACCAAGTTCAGCATTCCAAATAAATAAGCACTTTAATTTGGGTTCCTTGGGGGGATTTATTTATCGGTACTACCGTAAAGCTTGTCAATTATAACTCTATTAATCACGCAGCTTTGGCCTAAATCATTAAGGAATGAGCAGGCCAAGGAAAGATAAAGACAATAAACGCTCTAAAGTAATCGTCTTTCGTTTAACGGAAACGGAGCATCAAAGACTGGAGGCTTATAGCGAAAGCTGTGGCAAACCCATTGGTGTCATGGTCAGGGATAAATTATTCAAAGGAAGTTTCCCCAGGCAAGTGATGCCCAAGTCAGACCACCAGTTATACGCCGGATTAAACCGTATCGGGAACAATCTTAACCAGCTCGCCCGTAGGGCTAACAGCGGGTTTATGTATAAAGGCCATTCGCAGCTATTGTTGGATCTACTCAACCGGTTACTGGCACAGCAACAATCTATTATTGGTCATTTGTTAGATGGTCGCAGTTGAAAAGTTCGGTTCCAACTTTATGGGCGCGTTAGGCTATAACTTAAAGAAAATGGACCATCCTGACATCGGGCAACGTGCCGAACTATTGGCAACCAGCTTTTCTTCTCTGTCTACGGGTATGATTAAAAAGGAAGTTGAACTGATCCGGGAATTACGCCCGGCATTATCCAAATACGTGTGGCATACCAGCCTTAATTTTTCCAAAGAAGAACGCCCGGATAAATTAACTAATGAATGCCTACTGGAAATGGCTTTGGCGTATATGAAAACAATGGGTTATGAAGATAACCAATACCTGATTGTCAGGCACCATGATGCAGGCCACCCTCATGTCCACCTGCTCGTTAACCGTATTACCTACGATGGCAAAGTAGTATCCGACAGTAATAACTATCATAAGAGCCAGTCAGCACTACGCAGATTAGAAAAACAATATAACTTGATACCATTAGATCAGTATAGCAGTATAACAAAGTATCGCCATACCAACATATCCTCAGACCGGAGTGACAATATACCCAAAGATCACCCTAACAATAGATCATTAGACACTAATACCAACAGATCAAAGCAACAAGGTAACAACAAAGCAATAGGACACAGTAACCATGTAACAAATGGCAAGCCCGTACTGGCAACCCAGCGTTCATTAACCAAAAACGAAATTGAAAAGTCGATCAGGACAGGCCATCCATCTGATAAAAGTGTATTACAGGCCTTGCTTAATCCATTGGTCGGCACCCACGGCGTACCCTTACAGCGTTTTATCAAAGAATGTGAAAAGCGTGGCATCTACCTGTTATTTAATCAGGCAAGTACCGGCAGGGTTAGCGGTATCACTTATTTTATTAATGACTTTAAGATAAAGGGACAGGCATTAGGTAACCGCTTTAAGTGGGCGGAGCTGATCAAATTTATCGACTATGAGCAAGACCGAGATAGCAAGGCGATTAGCCTTGCAAATGACAGAACAAAAGCAATCTACGGAGAAGCCCAATCCGCCGGTAACGAACGGCGAGGTGACGGACTTCCTGAAAACCTTGCACCAGATACATCAATTGTCGCTGGACAACCAACAGGCCTTAGCGGAGGTACAGAAGAAGCTAATGGACTTAGAGCTGACGATTCAAAGGCAAATGAAATTCATTTGGACACTGACAATACTGGTACTGTTATGGATAGCGATAACCATCCTACAGGCGGTATTCAAATAAGTGACGATATTGATGACGAGGCTATTCTGGGCAGAAACCGCAGAAAGCAAAAGCAAGCACGTACAAACAGAAGGTAGCGTATTAAAATAAATTCGCGTTTTGCGAATTGAGGAATTATGGCTAAATTTGTATATGAAAGCACATAACGGGATGCGGCCACATGATGTGGTGGTATTGTTAAAGATCATTTGTTCAGATAAAAACTGGTTAAGCAAAGACCTTGCTGCGAGCTTACATATCAGCAATTCGGAGATCAGTGAATCTCTAAACCGCTCAATGATCGCTAAATTAATCAGCCCCGATAAGCGTATCGTTTTCAAGACCGGGTTGTATGGTTTTATCGAACATGGTTTGAAATTCGTATTTCCTGCTGAACCTGGGCCGATCCTTCGCGGGTTACCAACCGCACACAGTGCATCTGTTTTAAAAGATTTCTTTATAGCGGACGAACAATATGTGTGGCCGGATGCTGGCGGAAAAGTAAAAGGACAGGCCATTATTCCCTTATACCCTAACCAGGTGCTGGCAGTTAAAGATGATGAGCGGTTATATGATATGCTTGCGTTAACCGATGCCATCCGCGTAGGAAAGGTTAGGGAGCAAAAAAAGGCTTTGGAAATATTGAAAATATCTTTCGAATAGGTTGTCTAATTATTCACGCTAAACTTCATGCCATCGATTTAATGCTTTTTATTAAGTTGACTTTTACATGCGGGGCATTTCGCTGACTATAAAATGCCATTTGAAAAAACCCTTATTTGAGGGACCTTATTGCCTTATTGATATCACTTAAATATACTTGATCCAATGCTTCACAATAGGGGTCATTTCGATAATAACCTGAGTGCAAATACAGTTCTTTAGCCTTTAACAGATTTTGTTTACCCTTTCTGTTTAACTTTAACTTAAAGTATGTTAAACCAAGGTAATAATAGGTATCAGCTAATTTTTCATACTTTTTTGTTTCCAATAACAGATCATTTAAAGCGGCTTGATAGTTCTTGCACTTATATTCTGTTACGCCACGATGCAAATAATCGAATAAACCAACAACCTTTTTCTTCTCATTATCCTGGATACATTCATTGAAATATTTAATAGCCAAATTATAATTCCCCATCTCCCGCTGATTTAAGGCCATAACAATTCGCAGATCATAATCACCATCCCCGGAATATCCAGGAATACCGGAATTGATATCATACGCTCTTTTTAAATCCTGAAAAGAGTTTTTATAGTCTCTTAAAAATTTGAATAAACACCAACCTCTGGTACTTAAATATTGAGGATCTGCCTTTACAGCTTGATCCATCAATACTTTCCATGTAGAAAAATCGCCACGTTTTAAATAGGGAACCGACATTTCATTTAAAGAAGGCGCGAAAGAAGGACAGGCTTCAATTGAATTCAAAAAAATGATTTGAGAAGTTTTGCTTCCTTGACTTGCTTCTATAGCCCGATTATAAAGCTCACAAGCTTTTTTATGAGCGGCATCTTTATATACACTACAATTATTTTGCGCCAGAACTAAGAACGGGAATGACAAAACAAACACACCTGCAAGTTTTTTCATGGTGTGATATTTAATATTTGGCCCTTTACCAATTTAAAATTGATATAATAGTAACTGTCGTAAATATTGCCTTTGCTGTCTTTACCTGGTATCCATTGATTTAGAGCTTTGCAAATTTTCAACAACTGCCTTTTCAGACCATTGTCAAATGTAGTTGGGTGGTAATGGTTATCAATTTCAGACAGGCGAAACCGATCTGTCTGTCCTTTACAATTTATTACAAACCTTATAGTGATAAATCCCGTAGCTAACTTGTAAGCCGAATCATAGTGGTATCGCTTATAGATAAAATCTTTAATACCCCGCCCCCCTCCATTATAACTTGTTCCGAAGTTGTAATACTGTATGATAAAGTCTTTGTGGCAAAGATAAAAATCAGCTTTATCGATCTTCGGATCAAATTTAATATCGCCTACATCTTCTTGCAATTTTTCAGCTTTAGGGATTTTATTTTGCGCCAATAATGTCGATTGTATAAAAATTATAAGCACAAAAATAAAGAAACAGTTTTTAATTGGCATGATTGACTTTTTAGCTAACACAAAGAATTAAAAACTTCGTATAAGATTGGCTATTGACAAGGCGCTTTAGCAAGGGCCATCTTTTCTACGGCCAAGATATTAAGACAGCTTGTTAAAAAAAAGAGGTTGTAGGGTGGTAATAAAAGTCTGCTTTTTATTTATTTTTTATCAATTCAATTTTTTCACGCTCGCTCGCTAACAAGCGTTCATACAATTCAATAACCTTCTCTATCGGATTGAATTGTTGATAGATGAAAGCAGTTGAATTTTCATGAAATTGATTATTGTAAATGTTATTAAAAAGATTAATTGCTTTCTGGTCGTCAAAATTTTTAATTACGGATACAGAAACTCCTAAAGCTGCCGCAATCTTATCCAACGCCGTTTCTTCTACCTCTACACTTTGCTCAATCTTTGAAACCGCCTGCTGGCTTATACCCAATTCGGCGGCAAGTGCTTCCTGCTTCATACCTCGTAGCTCGCGAATGCGACTTATTTTCCTGCCAATATGTAAAGTAGTTTCTGCCATAATCAAATGTATTATAAAATGTAAATGTAACAAACAACAGTGCCATTGTAAAATACAATTTGCTATGGTTCGGTACGGCTGCATTGTGTACTTATTTTGAATACCTGCCAATGCCGACAGGTGAAAACGAAATTTTATGCAGGCTGAAGAATTTAACCACTGGGATTTCTACCCGCTTAACCTGACACCCGAGCAGGTTAACAATCCGTTAAGCGTTATCACGACCTTTTTTGATCACGATAGTTTGCCGGGACATTTAGAAACGTTACAGAACTGGTGTTTTACCATATTGAAGCCGGACTTTTACCGGGATGAAAAAGGTAGCCCATCGGGATTGCTTTACTTTCATAAGTTAACAATTTCTTTGGTCGAAGCAGCATATCTTATTAAAGATATGCCCGACAAACCTAACGTTATGGTAATAGCAAATGAACTTTCGTTTGAACAAATGGAATGGAGTTATTACCCGGTATCGCTAAGCAAAGAACAACAGCAGAATCCGTATCTGCTATTTAATGATTTTTTTAGCCAATACACTTTGCCTCAATACCGTGCGATGCTTTACGATTGGCTGGAGCATGGCCTGTCAAGCAAACCCGCCCGTGAATTTATAGAGCCTTTAGACCTGCTGACCGTAAACGAAAACATGGAAAAGCTATTTGGGGCTGCATGGTTTATTTTTCAGCGGCTATCGGCAAAGCCATCATTGAAATGCAACGCTCCTATGGGCAGGGTGCCGTTTTCGTTATCCGCTAATCTCTCACAAGCCGAACGGGAGGTTTATGCTGCTAAATTATACCAATTGAATAGCACCATGCCGGATAAGCAAGGTGTACTGATTAGCAAGCTTCTTTCCATCATCATTTATAAAGTTAGCTCTGTTCAGGCGGTGATTTATTTGGGTACGGCAACTAATGATAAAATATACCTACTTGTACTTACCGCTAATGATGAACAACGCTTGGCACAAAGCCTTGCAGGTATGATAGAAGACAGTTGCCGGGAAACGGCAACCGTTGTAGCATTAGTACATCATGCCTCTGCCTTGTTCACGGGATTAAAGCGTGGCAACGTGTTTTTTAATACCGCATTAATTCATCCGGCCGTTTATTTGTCTGGGGAGTTATTACTACCCGCTGCCATGCCTTTATCTGCCGTTCAACATCCATCATCGCAATGGCAACACTGGCACCGGTTGGGATTAGACTTTTACAACGGTGCAAAATATCATTTACAACAAGATGCAGATAACGCTGCCCTTTTCTGCCGGCATCAATGTGCGGAGTGTATTTTGGTCGCCTTGGTGCGTGCAGTACTGAACTATGATATCAACAATCACAACCTATCGAGGTTATTGACCATAACCGAGATGTTTACAGTTGATCTTGTTATCGTATTTAAGACAGATGAACCGGGGAATCTAATGCTGTTTAACGAACTGAAACACGCCTATGTGAATGTCAGGTATAAAGATGGGTACGAAGCAGATCGGAATAAGGTAAGAGCATTGTTAGGTACGCTAAAACAGCTATTGAATGTGGCTGAAAGGGTCTATGAGCAACATTTGCTTATTAGCAGTTTGTAATTTGTTCTTTGGAGTAATGCAGCTGCGGCAAGCGGCTCATTACATCACGCATATCCACGCTATATTCATTCGCCGCCAGCCTCGCTGCAAAACCAGGAGTAACTCCTACCTCGTTACATCTGCAAAACCAGAAAGCTGGCTTAAAAGAAAAGCAAGAACATAGACTAATGCTATATGCCTTTTATAGTGACAATTTCTATAACCACGGCTTGTAATTTATTAGTTTAACGAATAAATAAATCGTCTCTGAATGCCTATCGTTGCATTACACCGCACTCACAAAGTTAGCCCAGCCCCTAAATCGTAAAGGGCATGTAAATGGCGATTGTTGTTTGGAGTTGTTACGCCACCCTTGACAATTTAGCGGCTTAGCACTCCCGGTTGTTTAAGCGGAGCAATGACTATCTGTGTTAAAGAGCCGTAACCAAACTTTATTGTTCGGTACTACCGAAAAGCTTGTCAATCAAACCCGTCCGATGACGCGATTTTGCCGCTTAATCTCAGCGGCATGGGCAACAATTCGGGACGGAAGCGAAATATCACTACTCAAAGAGCAATAGAAATATTGAAGAAAAGGGGTGTGGAAATAAGTGAAAAAAAAGCTGAAGAAGTCTTGGAAATCATGTATTTTTTAGCTAAATTCATTGTAAATCAGGAGATTAAAAAATGAAAGTTGCAGATATATACATCCGTGTAAGTACCGATGAACAAGCCGACAAGGGTTATTCCCAAAGAAGCCAGGAAGAGGTTTTAAGGCGTTATTGCGAGATCAATAACATTAGCATACGAAAAACCATTTTTGAAGACCATTCTGCCAAAACCTTCATCAGGCCGCAATGGCAGGGCTTGTTGCTTAACCTTAGAAAGCAACGGGGTAAAGTTGACCTGGTACTGTTCACCAAGTGGGACAGGTTCAGCCGTAATGCCCCCGATGCTTACCAAATGATCAATACCCTGAAAATATTGGGTGTGGAACCGCAGGCGATCGAACAGCCCTTAGATATGGAGGTTCCCGAAAATAAAATGATGCTGGCGATTTATCTCACAGCACCGGAAATTGAGAACGACCGCAGGGCATTAAATACTTTTTATGGCTTGAGACGTGCCAGGAAAGAAGGGCGTTGGGTATCACACGCACCAATGGGTTATGTGAACAGGCATGATGTGTCCGGTAAGAAATTCATTGCCATTGATCCGCCACAGGCTAAGATCATTCAGTGGGCTTTTAAAGAATTAGCTAAAGGCGTTTACTCTATCCAGCAGGTTTATGAAAAGGCTGCGGAGATGGGTTTGAGATGCAAACGCAACAACTTTTATGTCGCTATCCGCAACCCGGTGTATTGCGGAAAGATCCTGATCGTTAAATATAAGGATGAAGCAGCGCACACTGTCAATGGCTTGCATGAAGGCATTATCTCTGAAAGCCTTTTTTATGATGTACAGGACGTCCTGAGCGGCAAAAAGAAGTTAGAGAAGACCAAAGTCCTTTCGCCGGATATGTTGCCGCTACGAGGCTTTATCAGGTGTTCTAAGTGCAGCCGTGTCCTATGCGGCAGCGCATCTAAAGGGCGTAACAGTTATTACTACTATTACCATTGCTCGTCTGCCTGCGGGTGCAGGTATAAGGCTGAAGAAGTGAATAAGGTATTTAATGAAGTGATAGAGGAATTTACCATCGAGGAAAATTATGCAGAGTTGTTTACGGAAGTTATTGCTGATACTTACAAAAGCCAAAACACAACGCAACTGATTTCCCGCTCTGAACTCCTTAAAGAGATCAACGACCTGAACAGCCGTATTGCCAAAGCAAGGGAGTTACTTTTGAATGGCGATATAGACGGCGCGGATTACAAGACCATCAAGTCTGAAAATGAATACAAGATCAACGTATTGGAAGCGAAGTTAGCAGAGGCGGCAGCAGTAAACTCTAAAGCTGAAAACATAGAACCGATACTTAGGAGGGCTATTATCAAATTAACGCAGCTGGACAGAATCTATTATAAATCAAGCACTTCTGAAAAGCGTGAACTAATTGGTTCGATGTACCCCCAAAAATTCACTTTCGAGGAATTGCAACATCGAACCGCTTTTACAAGTGAATTATATTCTTGTATCTACTTGATTAACAGCAAAATAGCGGGCAAAAAAGAAGGGCAAGCGACCGATTTTTCGTGCTTGCCCATTCTGGCTCCCCAGACTGGGCTCGAACCAACTTAAGCTATCTGCTAATTTCTTTCAATTATGTAAAAAATGGTTCGAAAAAAGTCCATCAAAAGTCGTTTGGTAACTTTTTGCCTTTTGGAATTCTTCAATGGAGCCAATAATTTTTTAGAATTATGCACGTTTAGTTTGGATTGTTTAGTAAAATACCCAAAAACATTGGATAGTCCGGACAATTAAACTGCATTTTCCTTACTGAAAAAAAATCAAAGTTCCGCCACATTTTTAGCCCGAGTTAGGATAATATTGATCAAAAAAAATCCTCAAAATCAAACATTTAACTCAATAATTTGCCTTTATTTTGATTGAATTGTACTGATTTAATTCTTATATTTGAGTAACAAACGTTCTGAAACAACATCAAATTGATACAAAGAATTCGGTATACTTCGCGGTATACTAATTAGATTTTACGATATAAATAACTGAATATAAGGTATTTATCTTACTTTTTTGCAATCCCAGCGGGATCACCTCTTGGGACAAGCGATAAATCATATCGTTTGTCCCTTTTTTTTGACCTTTTAAATCCTTGTTTATTAAGCAATAAAACACCAAATAATAAGCGATAAGTGTACAGAACCTGCACTGCTCATATGGTATAGGACTATAAGGTTCATCGGAACTCCAACTCTTTTTGAAAACACCTTAATAGTTGGTGCCTTGGCAGCCCCGCAATCGCTTTTATAGCAGTTAGTCAATTCCTTATTTGCAGTATTGGATTGGGGTAGTTGTCGCTCTGGTCTTCTGCAACATCATCCAGGCAAACAAAATCTTTTTCAACCAAAAGACTTAACTGTTTATCCGCAGCCGAGAATCCAACCCTACCCGTGTTTACCCATTCATCAACCCAGGCAGTTGAAATAAATACGGTTATACAATTATTGTGGTAGCAGGCGGTAAGCTCAGGTATGGAGTAGCGCTGCAACGCGTAAGTAAAATATACAGCCCCAAAGTCGGTAGTTTCTTCAATAAAGCCGGTTTTATGCAGACGGTCTACGTCTCTTTTAGTAAGCCTATATCGTAACGAGTTCCCTTTTATACGTATTTTCATGTTGTGATGGTTGATAGTTTAAGTTTAACGGAGAATTTAACGCAGCTACTTCGCCTATAATGATAATGGCAGGATAGGTTAATTGATTTTGGGCGGCCATTTCGGCAAGGTCTTTTACCCGCCCCTTTACGCACTTTTGATGCGGTAATGATGCATGCTGGATTATTGCTGCGGGGGTGCTGCCCTTACCCTCAGCTAAATAAGTTGCTGTAATAGACGGTATTTGTTTCATACCCATATATATAACTACAGTAGCGTTGCTTTGCATAGCCAAACGAAGGTCGGCGGGGAGAGTGCCGTCTTTTTTGGTGCCGGTTATCATCCAAACGCCTTCGCTTATGGCGCGGTGCGTGAGGGGGATATCTTCCAACCCGGATGCTTGCATGCTGGTGATGCCCGGTATGTAATGTGTTTGGATACCATGCTGGCGGGCGTAGGTTATTTCTTCGAACCCCCGGCCGAAGATAAAGGGGTCGCCGCCTTTTAGCCTTACCACCATGCCGTGCGTATAAGCATATTGCACAATCATTTCGTGGATAACTTCCTGTGGCGTGTAATCGCCGTAGGGGTGTTTGCCCACATATATTTTTTCGCAATTTGGTTTGGCTAAATCTAATAGCGCTTTGTTGGCCAAGTTATCATATAATATAACATCTGCTTCCTGCAAAACACGGTGCCCTTTGATGGTTATCAACTCCGGGTCGCCGGGGCCCGCCCCTAAAACAAAAAGCTCTGGAAAAACGTGTTCATGTCTCATTTTTTGTCTAAATTTTACATTTTAAAGTAACTTTAAGATATAATTCATTGATTTTATCTGTTTTTATCGACAAAGCCATTGTTTTTTACGCCTTTAATAACAAAAGTACAGCTTTTGTATGATTTAAATCATACAAAAGCAAAATAAAAATTAATTTATAGCTATATTATATGATTTAAATGAATTTATTGTGTATTATTGTTCAGTTAAATGTCTATAGGTCGCAAATCGTATGCATTTAATCAAATGATTGCTTTAAAAATTAATAAAATCTGTTATGTTTCAACAAACTGTCGTAGTTGTAGGCAATGGCATGGTAGGATATAAGTTTTGTGAAAAACTTATTGCTAAGTCATCTCATTTTAACCTTATTGTTTTTGGCGAAGAATCCCGCGCAGCTTACGATAGGGTTCACCTCAGCGAATACTTCAACGGAAAATCGGCAGACGACCTCTCCATGGCCGCAGGCAATTGGTATACGGACAATGGCATTACCCTGCATCTGAACAACCCGGTGCAGGAGATTGACCGCGCTAACAAAAACATCCACACTTTAAGCGGCCTCACCGTACCATACGATTACCTGGTGCTGGCAACCGGCTCTTCAGCCTTTGTGCCAGATGTGCCTGGCGTAGAAAAGGAAGGCGTATTTGTTTATCGCACCATTGATGACCTGGACCTGATAAAGGCTTACGCCGCAAACGCCAAAGTCGGCGCAGTAATGGGTGGCGGGCTTTTAGGGCTCGAGGCTGCAAAAGCCCTGATAGATTTAGGTATAGCAGAGACCCATGTAATAGAATTTGCACCACGCCTGATGCCGCGGCAAATAGATGCCGCGGGCAGCGGTATGCTGGCATCTAAATTAAAAAGCCTTGGCTTAAACATACATCTTAATAAAAGCACCGCAAGTTTTACCGGTGAAGATAAAATTGATGGTTTGCTTTTTAACGATGACAGCCGTTTGCCGGTAGATATGATGGTGATATCCGCCGGGATCCGCCCGCGCGATGAGTTGGCTAAACTTGCAGGGCTCCATACCGGTACCCGTGGCGGTATTACGGTTAACGAAAAAATGCAAACCAGCGACGAGTGTATATACGCCATTGGCGAATGCGCGCTGTACGATGGGATGATATACGGGTTAGTTGCCCCGGGATATGAGATGGCTGACATTGTAGCCACCCAGCTAACCGGCAGCAGCAAGGCGTTCTGTGGTTATGATATGAGCACCAAACTAAAGTTGATTGGTGTGGATGTAGCCAGCTTTGGCGATGCCTTTATAACCGAGCCGGATTGCCGCACCCTCGTTTTTGAAGATAGCTTTAAGGGGGTTTACAAACGCATCAACATTAGTAACGATGGCAAGTACCTGCTGGGCGGTATTTTAATTGGCGATGCCGACGCTTATAACATGCTGTTGCAAACCGTTAATAATAAGATAATGTTGCCGCCAAACCCGGAGGATTTGATATTGGGTGCACGAGGCGGCGAAGCAAGCGAAGGCGCTGGCGTAATGAGTTTACCGGACGATGCGCTGGTTTGTTCCTGTGAGGCGGTAACCAAATTAGCTATTTGCGATGCGGTGAATGATGGCGCTACAACGATTGATGCCCTGAAAAAATGCACAAAAGCCGGCACGGGTTGTGGGGGTTGCGTGCCTTTGGTGAAAGATCTTATTGCCGGCACGCTGAAAGCAAACGGGCAGTACGTTAAAAACGTAATATGCGAACATTTCGACCATTCGCGCCAGGAGCTTTACGATCTGGTTAAAATAGGTAAAATAAAAAGCTACGATTTGGTGCTTGACCATTTTGGCAAAGGCGATGGTTGTGAAGTTTGCAAGCCAGCAGTCGCCGGTATTTTAGCCAGTTTGTGGAATGATGTTATTGTACAACAAGATACTATACAGGACAGCAATGACCGTTACCTCGCCAATATCCAAAAAGGAGGTACTTACTCGGTTGTTCCGCGCATTGCCGGCGGCGAAATAACGCCCGATAAACTAATAGTGTTAGGACAGGTGGCGAAAAAATATGGCATGTACACCAAAATTACCGGCGGCCAGCGTATAGATATGTTTGGTGCGCACGTAAACGATCTGCCTGATATTTGGGAAGAATTGATAAATGCCGGGTTCGAAAGCGGGCATGCCTACGGCAAAGCTTTGCGTACCGTAAAAAGCTGCGTGGGTAGCACTTGGTGCCGGTTTGGTTTGCACGATAGCGTATCGTTCGCTATTGAAATTGAGGATAGGTATAAAGGTGTACGCTCGCCGCATAAGCTAAAGGGGGGCGTAAGCGGCTGCGTGCGCGAATGCGCCGAAGCGCAGGCCAAGGATTTCGGCATTATTGCTACCGAAAAAGGCTGGAACTTATACGTATGCGGTAATGGCGGCGTCAAGCCGCAGCATGCCCTGTTGCTGGCTACAGATATAGATAGCGCAACCTGTATCAAATATCTCGACAGGTTCCTGATGTTCTACATTAAAACAGCCGACCCGCTCACCCGTACCGCTACCTGGTTAAATAAAATGGATGGCGGTATCGCCTATCTTAAAAATGTGGTTGTGAACGATAGTTTGGGAATCGCTGCCCGGCTGGAAGGAGAAATGCAGGAGCTGGTAGATACCTACCATTGCGAATGGAAAGAAGTAGTAGAGGATAGTAACCTGCGCAAGCGCTTTGCTCACTTTGTGAACGCGCCCGAGGTGAAAGACCCTAATATAAAATTTGAGGCAATGCGTGATCAGGTTAAAGCGCAGTGGTAATGGGTATTATTTAAACAGTTTTAAAACAGACAAAAAATGCAAACAGTTACAGATATACAATGGGTGTTGGCTTGCTACACAGATGATGTACCGGCAGATGGCGGCGCTTGCATAAAACACGGCGATGAGCAGATAGCCATATTTAACTTTAGTAGACGTAATGAATGGTACGCCACTCAAAATTTGTGCCCCCACAAGCAGCAAATGGTTTTATCTCGCGGGATGATTGGCAGCACAGGTGAAGATTGTAACCCGAAGGTAGCATGCCCTTTCCACAAAAAAACATTTTCGCTAAAGAATGGCGAATGCCTAAGCGGCGATGATTACCAGATAAAGACCTATCCCATAATGGTGCAGGACGGGAAGGTGTACGTTGGTATTGCGTAAACGTTATTGGAAATTCGCATCCTGCGAAAGTTTGGCAAGGGCATCATGGTTAGTAATCATGATGCTTTTTGCTGAAAGGCTGATTAGTTTCTCGTTCACCAACTCATTCATCATCCTAAAAACGGTTTCGTAAGTTGCCCCCACGTAAGAGGCCAGGTCTTGTCGGCTAATATCAACGTTAATGAAACCTTGTTCTGTTACGCCAAATTGAGCTTGCAGGGCGGTCAATGCATCGGCAACCCTGTTTTTTACGGGCATGTGGGCAAGGTTTCTCATTTTTCGTTCCGATTCGCGCAGCTCATCAGCAAAAAACATCAGCAACTCGTAAGTAAAGTTTGAATTTACTTTTAGGGTTGCTTCAAAAAAATCCAGGCTCATATAGCACACCGTGCCATTCTCAACAGCAGCGGCAGATACGGGGTATACGTTGTTGTGCCCCAGCCCGCGGTGACCAAAGGCTGCACCCTCCCGGGCAAAGCGGATAATGAGTTCTTTTTCGGCATCCCATTTTTTATAAACTTTTACCAGCCCCTGGTACACAAAGTAAATTCCGGTAACCGGGTCGCCTTCTTTAAAAACCACCTCGCCTTTTTTAACTTTCAGGTTGATCTTATTGGCTTGCACCGCCGGCAGCCACTCGGCCATAGCGTTGCGGCATAAAAAGCAACTTCTTGTATCGCAAAGGTTGGTTTTCTGTATCATTTACAAATAGGTTAAGCTTGTTTTTATAACTATACAATAGTAAGGGAAATATTTCAATGTGGAAGCAGCGGAATATTATTGTTTAAATCATAAAATAGGCATCAGCAATCACTATTTGAAGTAATTTTAATGCTATTTATTTGTTAAATAGAATTTTTACTATTGATTTTAAGTGACTTTGGTTCAAAAAAGCAATTAAAATATTGCAAAACTTATATTTTGCATGTATTTGAAAGCTTTGTTTTTTCATTTTTTGATAAAAAATGAGTTTTTTATGATATATATCATAAAAAATTGGCTTTATATGGCTATTAATTGATTTTTATACTAATTATAGATATATTTATAATAACGAACGAGGAAAAAATCAAGACTATTTGACAGATGCCTATGGGTAAGTAAACAGACAAAAGAAGACATAAAAAAAGCCCTGCCGGGAGGTCGCATTCCCGAACAGGGTTAAACAGTTTTAGATTGCTTTAACAAATAAAAAACCACTTCAAATGTACAAAAATGTATTAAACCGATACACTATTGCCTTAACTATTCCCATAATTATTGCGGCCGCCGGCACAAAAGCCCGGGCTCAGGTAAGCGTTTCGGGGCAGCTGCGTGCCCGCAGCGAGGTACGCGACGGGTATGGTACTTTAAAAACTATCAGCTTTAAAAACGCTGCGTTTATTTCACAGCGTACCCGCCTTGTCTTCGACTTTAAATCGAGCAGGGTAGTTTTCCATACCGCTATACAGGATGTAAGGCTATGGGGGCAGGATGCATCTACCATAACCATAGCTGATGGTAATAAACTTAGTTTGCACGAAGCCTGGGCAGAACTTATCCTCTCTAATAAAAAAGACACTTCTTTTAAATCATCCCCGGTAGATTACTTTGGTATAAAAGTAGGCCGGCAGGAACTGGTTTATGATGATGAGCGCTTATTAGGCAACTCCGATTGGTTGCAACAGGGCCGCCGGCACGATGCCATTGTGCTGAAGTTGATTCAAAACAACTGGCAGGTTGATTTCGGTGCAGCATATAACCAAAACAGCGAAGCCATCAATTATAACGGCACCTACTATACACCGGCCAATATCCCGGCAACGGTAAAAGATAGTAAGGGCAATTTGGCTAATACGCCTGCAGGCTTAATCCCGTTGGTAAATAGTACGGGTATAAGCGCCAGGAATGGTAGTCCGGCATTTTTAAATTCACCGGGGACTAATGCCTTAAATCAAAATTATAAAGCCTTACAGTATTTATACATCGCCAAAAAGTTTAATAAAACTAAGGTGTCGGGCTTGTTCCTTGCAGACCAGTTTGGCAAGTATATATTAGATTCTGTAAAGAACGTTTCGGGTGCCGATGTAGGCTACATCTACGGTAAACGTTTTAACCAAACCGGCGTAAACTCACGCTTTACCACAGGCCTATTAGTTAACCCGGTGCTGGGCAGTAAAAACCAATTTGGGTTTACAGCGGGCTATTATTACCAGGGCGGGCATGATAAGGATGGGCTTAAACTAAATGCCTACACTGTTACTACATCTGCAACGTACAAACCGGGTAGTGTGAGTTATACGGCGGGCTGGGACTACCTATCAGGCAATGATGCGTATTCGGCATCTGCAACCAACCACCGGTTCGACCCATTGTACGGTACGCCGCATAAGTTTTGGGGATACATGGATTATTTTTATGCGGTAAGCGGTTCGCCCACCGGCGGTTTAAGCAACCCGTACCTTAAAATAAAATATGCATCTGCCAACAAACGCTTCACTACCGAGCTGGCTAACCATTATTTTATGCTTGCGCAAGATCAAAAAGATATAAACGGAGCGCCGGTAAGTAAATACCTCGGCACCGAATTCGACCTCACAACAGGATATAAACTCAACAAGTTTAGCGATCTGGGGCTTGGCTTATCCTATATGGCTGCTACCCGCAGCATGGAATATGCCAAAAATATAGCGCCCGGCAGTGCAGGGCTACACCCGGTATGGGCTTACCTGCAACTCAATATTAAACCAGATTTTCTCACAAAATAAAATCTTACCACATGCAAACTCAACTTACTAAACTGAATATATTTTCTATAAAAGGCGTGCAAATGCGCACCTTCCATATAACCTGGCTCATGTTTTTTGTGTGCTTTTTTGGCTGGTTCGGCCTGGCGCCCCTAATGCCAACTATACGTGCCGAACTCCATTTAACAAAAGGGCAGGTAGGTAATATTATAATTGCTTCGGTATCAGCCACCATCATAGCCAGGCTCATCATCGGCCGCCTATGCGATACCTGGGGCCCGCGTAAAACGGCCATTAGACTATTGCTTGTAGGCTCGTTACCCGTGTTTTTTGTGGGGCTGGCACATGATTACACAACATTTTTGTTGTTCCGTTTAGCTATTGGAGTTATTGGGGCATCGTTCGTGATTACGCAGTTCCACACTTCTATGATGTTTGCGCCCAACATAAAAGGCACCGCAAATGCGGTTACCGGCGGCTGGGGCAACCTGGGCGGCGGCGTAACCAATATGGTAATGCCATTAATATTTGCGGCTATTGTTGGCTTTGGTTACACCACAGCCGAGGCGTGGCGCTACGCCATGATAGTGCCCGGTGTGATGATGCTGGTTATCGCCTTTTTATATTCAAAATATACCAAAGATACCCCGAACGGCAATTACGATGAAATAGGCGAAACGCACCCAAAATCTGCGAAAACGGACTGGCCGGTACTGGCCGACCGCCGTATTTGGGCCTTAACCCTTGCCTATGCCATGTGCTTTGGTATGGAGATAACCTTTGATAACGTAGCATCGCTGCACTTTGTAGATTCTTTTCACCTATCGCAAAGCCAGGCCGGTTTTTGGGCGGGCATATTTGGCTTTATGAATTTATTTGCCCGTGCCCTTGGCGGTATCGTATCTGATAAGGTTGGCGCAAAATTCGGCATGCGTGGTAAAGGCTTGCTGCTTGCAGGTGTGTTATTGCTGGAAGGTGGGGGGCTTATCCTGTTCGCACAATCGGGCAGCCTGTTTATGGCAATCGTTTCTATGCTAACCTTTGCGCTGTTCCTAAAAATGGCTAATGGCGCCACTTATGGTATTGTGCCATTTGTAAACGCAAAAAATGTGGGGCTGGTGAGCGGTGTAGTAGGTGCCGGTGGCAACCTTGGCGGCATGCTGTTCGGCTTCCTGTTCAAATCAAGCACAATTACTTATGTGCAGGCATTCACCTACATAGGTTATACGGTAATAGCAGTTTCGGTAATTGTATTGGCAACTAATTTTTATAAGCAACTGTCAACAGCCAGGGTAACTGTTGAACAGGAACTGGCAGAGCAGCATATGGCATAAGCAAATGAGCCCAAAAGCATCAATAAATAACTTAACAACAGTATGCTGCTATTGCGGCGTTGGCTGCGGTATTGTAGTTAACAAAGAACGCGATGGCAGCATTACCTTGCTGGGCGATGAAACGCACCCAGTAAATAAAGGGATGCTTTGCAGCAAGGGCTTAAACCTGCATTACACGGTTAATGATAAAAGCGACCGCCTGCTGCACCCGCAGATGCGCTACAATAAAAATATGCCCATGCAACAGGTAAGCTGGGACACAGCCCTGGAACGCACAGCAGCCGTGTTTAAAACTTTTATAGAAAAATACGGGCCCGATTCGGTAGCGTTTTATGCCTCAGGGCAATGCCTTACCGAAGAATATTACGTGATGAATAAGCTGATGAAGGGATTTATTGGGAGCAATAATATTGATACCAACTCGCGCTTGTGTATGAGCAGCGCGGTGGCGGCCTACAAAATTGCTTTGGGCGAAGATGCCGTGCCGATATGTTATGATGATATTGAACTGGCAGATTGCTTTTTTGTAACCGGCGGCAACCCGGCATGGTGTCACCCTATACTTTGGCGCAGGGTAGAGGAACATAAAGCTGCCAATCCCGGCACCAAAATCATCGTAGTTGACCCGCGCGTAACGGATACCTGCGCCATTGCCGACCTGCATCTGCAAATAAACCCGGGTACGGATGTGACCTTGAACCATGCCATAGGCAGGCTGCTGATAGAGAACGATGATATAGACATTGATTTTATCAGGGGCCACACCGAAGGATTTGAACAATACAGGTCCGTTGTTTTTGAGCGTACCCTTGCCGAAGCCGCCCGCATATGCGGGCTTACTGAAGCAGGCATACGCCTGGCGGCAAAATACATAGGCGAGGCAAAAGGCTTTATCACCATGTGGACAATGGGGCTAAACCAAAGCGCCATTGGGGTAAATAAAAACCTTAGCCTAATCAATCTCAATTTAATTACGGGCCACATCGGTAAACCCGGTTCGGGGCCATTTTCGCTTACGGGGCAGCCCAATGCTATGGGCGGCAGGGAAGCCGGGGGATTAGCCAATTTACTCCCGGCGCACCGTGAGTTAAGTAACCCGCTGCACCGCGAAGAAGTACAGCAGTTTTGGGGTGGTGGCGTTATCCAGCCAAAACCGGGGCTTACCGCCACGGAGATGTTTGATGCTTTAAACGATGGGCGGTTAAAGGCGATATGGATAATGTGTACCAACCCCTTAACCAGCCTGCCCAATGTACGCCTGGCTGAGGAAGCTTTAAAGAAAGCCAAATTTGTGGTGGTGCAGGAAATAAGCAACAAACCCGAAACTTTGGCTTACGCCGATGTAATACTGCCCGCAGCAGCTTGGGCCGAAAAAGAAGGTACCATGACCAATTCAGAAAGGCGCATTAGTTATTTAAACAAAATAATTGAGCCACCCGGCGAGGCCTTGCCCGATGCAGAGATCATTTGCCGCTTTGCCCGCAAAATGGGTTACAAGGGGTTCGATTTTGAAAACGCTGCTGGTATTTATGCTGAGCACGCCAGGCTAACGGCTAAAACCAATATCGATATCAGCAGCTTAAACTATGCTGTTTTAAAGGAGCTAAAAACGGTGCAATGGCCTTATCGTAAAAAAAGCAAACAGCAGGGCACGCCAAGGCTGTTTACCGATAACGTTTTTTACACAAAATCAAAAAAAGCATTGATAAGTGCCGTTAGCGATTTACTGACAAGCGAGAAACCGGATGGCGATTACCCCTTCATCCTTACCACAGGCCGCATTCGTGACCAATGGCACACCATGAGCAAAACCGCCAAGGTGAATAAGCTGACGCAGCATTATAAACAGGCTTTTTTAGAGGTTCACCCCGCTGATGCCGAAAGCTTAGCCATCAGCGAAGGCGACATGGTATCCGTTACATCCAAACGCGGCGATGTTAGGGTACAAGCCAAATTATCGACACAAATAAAACCGGGCGTGGTGTTTTTACCCATGCACTGGGGCAAAATATTAAACAACGACCTTAACCGCGCCAATAACGTTACCAGCGCACGGTTAGATCCTATTTCAAAAGAACCAGACTTTAAATACTGCGCCGTAAAAATTGAAAAGTATAAAAAGCCTTTTCAAAGGATAGTGGTGATAGGGGCAGGTGCGGGCGCGTATGGCTTCGTAAAATCGTACCGGGAACTAAACGCCGATGACCAGATAACTATTTTTAGCAAAGAGAACCACCCTTTTTACAACCGCGTAATGCTGCCCGATTACATCAGCGGCGAGCAACGTTGGGAGCAACTTGTAAAAATGAACGACGAGGAAGAGCCTGGGTATAATATTAAGCTTTTACGCGGGGTAAGTATAGAAAGAATAGACCGCGTGAATAAGCAGGTAACAGATTCTCGTGGAATAAAAACCGGTTACGATATATTGCTGATGGCGACCGGTAGTAGGGCAACCATGCCTAAAAACGTGCCTGCTTTGCCCGGTATATTCACTATGCGCAGCCGTAACGACGCGGATAACTTTAAAAAATTCATCCCCGCTAAAGCGCATGTGGTGATAGTTGGCGGTGGTTTGCTGGGTTTGGAGATGGCTGCATCGCTTCGTGAAATTGGTGTTAAAATAACCATTGTGCAGCGTGTATCCAGGTTTTTAAACCGCCAGTTAGATACGCTGGGCAGCCAGTTGCTGCATGAGGAAATGGTAGACCAGGGATGCGATATTTTTTACGACGATGAAGTGCAGCTTTTTTACGGCCGCACCAAGCTAACTGGCATCGTATTAAAAAGCGGCCGCAAAATTGATTGCAACGCGATGATATTGGCTGTAGGTACAACGCCAAATTTAGAACTGGCTAAGGAGATAGGCCTGGAATGCAAGCGCGGCGTGGTTGTAAATGAACGTATGCAAACCAGCGACCCGGATATCTATGCCGTAGGCGAAATTGCCGAGTTTGAAGGCACGCTCTATGGCATTACCGCAGCCGCCGAACAACAGGCGGAGGTAATGGCCAAGTACATGAACGGCGACATTGCCAGCTATTACAAAGGCAGTGTGTTTATGAATATTATAAAAGTAAGTGGTTTTGACCTATGCAGCATTGGCTTGTCCGAATGCCCGGATAGCCCCGGTTATGAAGAAATTGTTTTTATTGATAAGGCCAAGCGCTATTACAAAAAGTGCATCATACATGCAGACAGGTTGGTGGGCGCCATTTTAATTGGTGATAAAAGTGAAATGCTGGAGTTTAAAGAATTGATAGCCAATAAAACCGAGCTAAGCGATAAGCGCCTGCAGCTACTGCGCGGAGTGAGCAAGGCGGAGCCTGTTTTAGGCAAACTGGTTTGCAGTTGCAATAATGTAGGCAGCGGAAACATTCTTAACAAGATAGCATCGGGCTGTAGTAATTTGAAGGATTTGTGTAATAGCACGGGTGCGGGCACGGGTTGCGGATCGTGCCGGCCCGAGGTAAAGAGAATATTAGAAGAGCGTTTAAGCAACGCCATAGCCAATTAAAAGCAAGATGACAACTACAGCAACCACCTATTGTGTAAAAGTAAACCTGCCCGGCGGGGTAGTATCTGCCGGGGATATGTTCGAGATACTTATAATTGCGGCTAAAGCCGGCGCAACGGATATCAGTATAGGCAATCGGCAGCAGTTATATTTTGACATTTCTGCCGATCTGCTGGACGGTTTGGAAATGGATATGATGCAAGCCGAACTAAGCTACGAAGTAGATACCGACAATTTCCCCAATATCATCAGTTCTTACGTAACGGATGCTATTTTCAATACCGAAAGCTGGCTGAAGGAAGGTGTTTACAAGGATATTTTCGACATGTTTAGCCACAAGCCGCGGCTCAAAATAAACCTGGTAGATTGTAACCAAACCTTTGTGCTGTTTTTTAGCGGCAACATGAATTTCATTAGTTCGCCAGTGAGCAATTACTGGTATTTTTATATCCGTTTCCCAAAAACAAACTATATCTATTGCTGGCCCAGCCTGGTTTATTCAGCCGATATTCCTGAAATTAGTAAGGTAGCCGAAGAAATAATTTTCGAGAACAAGCACCTTTTTTATGACCAGCCCGAGGTAAACCCGCAGCCGTTTTATGAGATGGTAACCGCGAACAACAGCTTTAGCGAACAAGCTATTACTGAGACGCTTAAACTACCCGATTTTTATTTGCCGTATTATGAAGGCTTTAATCAATACATCAATAACAAATATTGGTTGGGCATTTACCGCCGGAATGAACTTTTTTCCATTTCCTTCCTGAAGGACATTTGCGAACTATGCATTAGCACCCGCGTGGGGCAATTGTACACCACGCCGTGGAAATCGTTAATTGTAAAAGGGATAAGCGATGCTAATCGTAAAGATTGGGGCGCTGTGCTGAATAAATACCAGATCAACATAAGGCATGCTGCCAACGAGTTAAACTGGCAAACCGAAAACCTTTACAATGAGAGCCTGGTGCTTAAAAAAGATTTGGTGCGCATTTTTGAAGAGCACGACTTGCGCACTTATCGGCTTTGCTTCGCCATAAAAATGCAGCCCAAGACGGGGCTTTCCGGCTCCGTTATTATTCGCAAACAGGCAGAGGGTGTGTTTGATGTTTTGCACTCCCGCGATTTTAACCCCAATTATAAAGACCTCGTTTTATTTAAAAGCGAAGTGCCACGCAACGAATTGGCGGAATGCCTGATTGCTCTTTGTGGGCAATACTATCATATTTTAAGCCATAGCGGAACCACCATGCCCGAACTTGAACCCGAAATGGAGGAGGCAATAAACCTTAATGCCAAACCAAGCCTTTACCAATGCAAATATTGCCTCACTGTTTATGACGAGCAATACGGCGAGCCGGATAATGGCATAGTAGTGCAAACCGCTTTTGAAGATATTCCGCATTACACCTGCCCCGTTTGCGAAGCGCCAAAAGGCGACTTTTTAGCGGTAGAAAAAACCAACATTTTTGGTTAACGTATAAGGAATGCTTAATTTGTACCCATGGACAAAATAGCCGCTGCTTTTGAGCAATTTGACAACCATAATAAAACCGACCCGAACACTTTTGATTGGGGTGGTATTAGCTACCCGAGAGAATATTTTTTCGCCCTGAAATTATACGAATGGGTGATAAAACTTGAGCCCGGTGCCGATGAAGAATTACTCCTCGCCTCGCGCAGCCAGCATATCGGCAGATGGGAAATTCCCAGGGAAAGCTACCCCGAAGGTAGGGAAGCTTACCTGAAATGGCGCAGCGGCCTGGCTAAACACCACGCACAAATTGCAACGAATATCTTGCAGCAATTGGGCTATAACCAGCCAGAAATGGACCGGGTGGAACAAATAATACTGAAAAAGAGGATAAAGGCAGATGCCGATGTACAAACGATGGAGAACGCGCTTTGCCTGGTATTCCTTGAGTTTCAGTACGAAGACTTTTACCCCAAACACGATGACGATAAAGTAGTCAACATCCTCAAAAAAACGCTCTTAAAAATGGATGCACACGGACACCGGTTTGCCCTCGCTTTGCCCTATTCGCCGCACGGTCTAAGTCTGGTGAAAAAGGCGTTGGTTTTACTAAATTAAAATATCCCGCCTACTTTAGAAGCGTTATGACGTCTTGTTATCAAATACAGGCGGGGCCGCACAACATATCCACATTATTCCTGCTAATCTGATCCTGCTTGATATTCGTATCGAAGATTCAGTGAAAAGAGAAATTAAATTTAAGTTTAAAACATGAAAGTTGTTGCGGGATTTGTCGAATCTGGCGAATCTCTTTTGGGGTTACCAGAGATAAAGGTACTTAGGGCACTACGCATTTAAATCCGTTTTTGGCAATCAGTGCCTTTTTCTGTCCATCTTTTTAATATTCATTTTTACTTACAATAATGTTTCATCAAATCTGCAACCTAAAATGGTTGTTGGTTGTATCCTCGTGCTTTTTTGGGTTTAAACCAAAGTTATTGCTTTTGGCGCCTACTTTATCGCCTCTTTAGTTGACAACCCAATTATTTAAACTGTTAAAAACAGACTGCATTTTAAAAATTTATTATTTGCAGCATCTATCAGTTTCACATTCTGCTTTAATCTTTTATTCTCGCCATTGTCAATGGCATCTTTCAATAATAGCCTTACCGCCTGGCCGGCTTATCATTCAAACTTGACCAGTATCACATTTTGGCGTGCTGCCCATCAATGTATTTCCTGGCCAAAGTGCTTACTATTGTGCTATACTATCAAACTCATTAACAAGGACATGCAATGAAAAATATTTTTGTGATAACCTGTATTTGTTATGTACTGCTTCCCCCCTTCCAGTCAGCAGCAGCAAACACCAAAGATAGCCTGATTGCCAAAGAAATTACCCGGCTGCTTGATAATGGGGAGCCGGGCCTCCTGCATTTTCCGGGTACTGTAAAACGACTTTACCAACAAAATGGAAAGCAACCTATCTGGATGAAATCCCAAAATGGAGAAGGACCGGCGTGGCAGGTGATGATGATGCTCGATTGTGTGCTTCAATATGGCCTTTCGCCCGGTGACTATCACCCGGCAGAGCTAACTTATAATAGGATGCACCAGGCACTGGATACGCCCGCTAACGCCGGCGTTAACGAAAGGGCACGGCTGGAAATCGTACTAACTGATGCAATGATCACTTTCTTAAACCACTTGCACTATGGTAAATTCAATCCACGCAATACAACTGCGGTGATCGACGGAAATGATTTTAAAGGGTTTCATGCGGACAGCGCTATTTTAGTGGCAATTCATGAAAAACGGGCCTACGACTTTTGGGCAAACGCAGAAAAAGCACAGCCGGTGACTAAAGCTTACCGTGAGCTTCAGCGGCGTATGCGGCTGTTGGAAGGTCAGTATGCCGGGGACAATTATGAGGTGAGTAACCGGGAGATCCGGCTTATTGCCATCAATATGGAGCGTCTTCGCTGGCAGAATTTAGAAGAGGGCAATTATATACCCATTAATCTGCCGGCTTATGCGCTACAATATCATGAGCATGATAACGATTATACCTTCCGGGTAGCTGTCGGCAGTAAAGTTAACCATACCCCCGAACTGAGTGGCAGGATCACCTATCTGACGACGGCGCCTGACGTTGTTGTGCCCAGGGAGCGCTTTATCAACGAACTGCTGCCAGCCGCCATTCGCGACACGGCTTTTTTGAAAAAGAATAAGTATGCACTTTATGACAAAAGCGGCCGCTACATTGTAATCAACTCCAAAAGCATTTTGGCTGTTACACAGCATCCAAATAACTATAATCTCCGTCATGCTTCCGGACATGATGCCGCCTTGGGCCGGCTGGTTTTCCGCTTTAGTAATCCTTACCGTATCGATCTGCATGACATGCCCCGGAAAGCATTCTTTGATCAGGATAACAGGGCAATAACCACAGGTTGCGTTTGGCTCGACGACGCAGAAAAGTTGGGACAATTGGTGTTAACGAATGACGGCCAGCCCAAATCGGCCAAATCATTACCAAAAGCCATGAAAAAATATCAGCGTGAAGTTTTCATGCTTGGCAAACCCCTGCCGATAACAATCGTGTACCTGACTTGTGCAATAAAGGAGGGCGAACTAATCACCTACCCGGATATTTATCAAAAGGATGTAGAATTGGAAGCAAAGCTTTTTCCTGCAAATGAAATCCTGGCCACCCGCTGAATAAAGAGATGAAAAGCGGTCAAAATTTTATTAAACGTTATTACCGGGTACGAGCCGGAGATACGGCCGTAACCACAATCAGCCTCCTTACCTTACCACCATACAGGGCTTCGTGTTCCACTGATGCTTACAAATTGCTCGCTGAAGATGATCGGTTTGTAGACTTCCCGGATCTGGTCACCGCATAGGTTAAATACGTAAAAGCATTGTATTGGTATTGTTCGGGGGGAGTATCTATATTTATCTCGACGCCCCCAGGGTTGCCTTCGGTGGCACGGAGTTCGGTAAGTGGCTTATTTGCGCCGCGCACGCTGAATGCTAAGATTGGGTTACCTTTAGTACCATATTTTATGTTCGCAAAATGATCTTTATTTACTTTAGCATAAATTGTATTATTGTCAATAGCGCCAAAAAAGCCGTTAGTAAGGTCAAACATGGTTACCTGGTAATACTTGTTAGTGTTACCATCCAATATTAACCTGTAATATATTCTTGATTTCTTACTGCCATCCCTGCCCATGTTTTTTGCTTGCATAGATGTGGTGTAAGATTTTGTTGTATAGATATCATCATTAGGTAAACTACTCTTATCATACGCCGGAACCTGCACTTTAACCTCTGTTGAATTTTTTAGATAAACAGCAAGGTACTTCGAAACATCATTCTTGTTAATAAAAAAATAATTATAAACAATTAATAACACGGGCAATATTATTATAGCGCCTAAAATGTATCCGATAAATCCACCCATGTTTTTTAACCAACTCATTTCATTAGTTTTTTAATGCCACAACATTTATACCTTGCGCAGCGGATACTTCTATGGTAAATTTTCGAATCAATTATTGGGGGTGGACATCATTGATATTATTTAGACATAGTGCGTTTGAATATTATACATTTGATTTGCAACAAGGAATATACTGTTATCAATGGCTTAAGTAATTAAAATTGCCAATCCAACCTTGATTTACGGACACCCAGATTCCAGCAAATGGGAATATAATCACAATTAAGCCGCTATCTTTACCACTAATTACCAAGGCCTTTAAAATCTTAAATTTCTAACGTTTTAGATTTGATCTGATTAGCCTTCGCTCGTGTCTGTTCTCTTTGACTAAAACTAGTGTCAATATTCGTCCCTGGCATCATAAGTAGGAAAAGTAATCCATTGCTTACCATAAACAACATCTTTAAGGTCTGTTTCAAATAATGATTGTAGGTATGTTGATATTTCACTTACAGACAAAGATGGATTGTTCATATTTACTATGAAATCTGACGTAGGTTTTGCTACGTTGCCTTTTTTGAATTCGGTGTAATGTTTGATGTTCATACTTAAGTCAGTACTACAATCAGTTATGTAAATTTCAATTTCGGTAGTAGCTCTTGGATAGATCGTAAATATTAAGTGCCTGTTAAGAGCATCATTTTTCATTTCCAGTTTTGCAAAAATTCTTGCTTCATTGTTTTCATTATAAACTTTTGATGTATCAAATGAATACCCCCTTAAAGTCATAAAATTAAAATTTTGCTTAATAATTGCGATTAATATATCAATTGTATTCATAACATTATTTACCAAAAATTACGTTTCTTTCCATATCATAAAATACACTATTAGATTGTACATCTGGTGGATACCCCATATCTATTACCGTATATTCTTCAGCAGCCAGCTTTCCAGCCCATTGCTCATTAGCCTTGTACATTAATGTATTTTTTAGATCAGAATCAACAATCCACCCTTTTTCGTTCCTTACGTACTTACCTTTATTACCAAAATCATCGGCAACCTCTTTCCAGGTATACGTTTCTCCATCAATATTAAATAATTTATTACTTTGGTTTTGCTCGTTAAACAATTCCACATTTTTTCCATTGCCTTCTAAGTTTGCGCCTACATCTTCAACATGTCCCGCCATTTTTCTTCCAATTACTGCGACCTTACCATTTGTACCCTCCCTTACATTCACGATTGGTTTACCAGCTATTTCATCGCCAACTTTAAATTCTTCCGGTTTGGCGCCAATCTCATCATTCGCCTTTACGTTTTCAGCCTCATTTTTTACTACAGTCGGATCTTCAAACAAATCACCATTCTCACCTTTTTTGGGTGTACCACCTTCCATGGCATTCAGCACAGGGGGTAATCCCGCTTTTGAACGTTCGCTATTGATATAATTACGGGCATGATTCAATTCGGCATCACTAAACTGGCCTTTGTTTTTCACGATCTGGTCGTAAACATATTGTTCACGCTCAGCCCTGCTTTGTTTCATATAAGCATCTTTACCCAGTTCCCTCCATTGCTTGGCATGCTGTGCCTCATGAAACGCTTCGTAATTAGTAGCTCCTTTTCGTAAGTAAACTTTGCCATTTTGATTATCAAATCCAGCACGCACATTATCGGGCAAGCGACCGTTTTTATCGACTTCAAAACCGATACCCTGATCTTTTAAGCCTTCCTTATATTCCGTTAACTCTGAACGGCTCATTCGCTTACTCTCCAGGAAACCGGTTTTACCACTTTGTGGTTTGCCTTCCCATGGATTGCCAGCCATAGCATCAGGATCAACGGGCCCTTTTTTAGCTTCAGGTGCTATCGGCGCTCCCCAGGCTAACAATGCTGCGTAATCTTCTGGTTTACCCTGACCAGTGGCAATATTACCCATACTTTGAGCCGTTCCCTGTTCCATACCATAAGCCGAGCCTTGCGCACCGTGCAGTAAAGCATCCCCAGTACTGTCACCACCTACATACTTACTTTGTACGGCACCCATGGCACCAATGCCGCCACGCAAGGCAAGGCCCCAGCCTGAGGTCCAGGTGAGTAAATAATTTGCTGCCACGTTAGATAAAAAGGCACCCGCACCTTCGGTAAGTAAAACAATACCACCGGCAGCAGCCGCGCCCACCATAATGCATTTAAACATTTCGCCAGCAAAGTTGGTAACCCCTACAGCGATGGCCTGCCACCAATTTTTAATGTGAGGGGCCAGCCGGATTTGCTCGGTACCTACGGCGGTACATGTCATATATGAGCTATCTGTTAATGCCAACTGCCCGTTGATATAAACTTGCTGTTTAGGCATTAACCATTTACGGGCGGCCGCAGCCTTAGTGCCGCAAATAAGTGCTCCTGCCGCAGCGCCTACCGCACCACCTATTGCCGCGGCTGCTATTAAAGCAGCACCGCCTGTTACCGCGCAAAGCAAAGCAAAAAGAACTGCCGCTACTGCCATAAGTAACATTAATTTTTTGCAAACAAAGTCGCCAAATGACGTTGTTTGCACATCCGTTATCCGGATATATTTTACAGCTGATTTTTTGCTTGTGGTTACCTGCCCGCTCTTCATCTTAGCAGGCATCATCCCCCCGGTGCACATAAAAAAATCGCCCTCGTTCAGAAACTTGCTCATAAATATCCTTTCGTGATCAATCTGTTATATAGCCATGTTTGGTGAGTACATAAATCAGCTTAAGGTCAGTATCATCAATATAAACAAATGCCGATTCCTCTTCAAATACCGTATATGTGTAATTAACCACCCATAAGTTAACAATCTGACCTGTTTCTTCTATTTTAGCATTTGGCTTAAATTCCTGCACCTTAATGGTTTCATATTTGATCTTTAACCTTTTAAGCATCTCTTTTGAGGCCTCTAAAACTTCTGTGCTATTGTGTTTCATTTTACAACCTTTCCTGATTTACAGGCTGCCCGGCCTGGCTGTTAAAAATTTTGTCAAACGCTTCCTCAGGTGTCTGGCCCAGGCATTCAAAATAATCATCCACGCCCAAATAGATTCGTGCTTTTTCATCTGCCATAATAATCCCGGCCGAATTATTCCAATAAGCAATAGGCGTAAGCACCTTGCTATTAGTTAAAGACAGGTAATCCTCCTTTATGTCACCAGGAAACAGAACCGATACCGCCTCCTCCACATCAAATACGATCTCTTCTACCCGATTATTACGGGCGTTATAAAACGAGAAACTGAGCTCACCCAACTCCTGATATAAACTGGCGGCGGCACCCGTTAAGTCAAACTCATCATTATACCCTGATAATACGTGGGTAAACTTGTCAAGCTTGATACGTCGGCCTTCAAACCATCCGTTCTGTCTAAATATATGTAACGTTTTTTCTGAATACATGATTGCAAAAAACAGATTAATATTGAGTTAGCGTATATTTAATTTTGTTAAATAATAATTGCACATGTACTACTTCCTCTGTATAGTATGATGCTTTGGCAACCATCCCGGTTTCGGGATCAATTTGATATTTTCCTTTACAACTAATAACAGGCACCAGTGTAGCTGGTTCTAAAAAAGTAAAATGGCCATATGCGTTACGAAGCCAATCTGCATTGGGCCGTTTATCATTTTCACCCTCAAAAACCACCGTCTTATTATCACTGCTTTCAAAGTTGTAACGTATTGCCCAATCAATATCAGCTGCTTGGAATTTACTTCTGCGTGTAAACCTGCCGGAATAGGGTATGCTTTCTTCATATATCCCATTAAAGAAAATCTCGAAAAACTCCATGGCCTTTATGGTGTGCATTAAATTAGCATTGTTATCAAAAATATCGTCATTTAACCGTATCACACTGGCTATGCTTTCTTCGTTGGCGGTTAAGGCTTTAAGCTGACCACGTACCCTCAACCACTTATCTTTGATTTGCACCAGGTTATTTATAGCATACACATGGCCTTTTTTGTTAACTGTTACATCCAGTTCGTTATAAATTTCCTTAAAAAGGTTGTTTAACGCGGCCACGTCATGTACTGATGGATTATTAGTTGATATAATATGATTATCAAGCGTTAAAATCTCTAAACGATATTCTTGCTCTGTTATATTCTTAACGGTTACTACCCACCGGCATTCAGTTGTGGTAACAACGTTCATGGTACCAATTTGTATGTCGCTGTCGATAGTGCATATATATTTTTGTGCTACGCCTGTTTTTAAGATATCTACTTTGTTTTCTTCTTTATTAAGTAAGCTCCACATAATACATTAACGCTAATTAATTAATAAATACATTACCGCCATCAATCTTGCTTTCACCCTTGATGTGGTTGTTATCGGCTTCTACGTTAAATATTTTACCTTTTATACTGATTGTTCCATTTGTGTTAAGCGTAATGGAGCTATCGCCGCTTTGAAAGGTAATTACTTTATCAGATTTCAGCGTAATAGAACCATCTTTATTTTTCACTTCAATAAAGTTGCTTCCTGTTTTATGGCTGATGGTTTGTGCCGCAGTTGTTTGTACGGATCCATCGCCCTCGTGCACATTAACAACGTTAGCCGCTGATGTAGCCAATGTGAGCGCATGTGCTGCGTCGTCAAAACTTAAATGGCTGCCTTTGCGCGAGGTCATCCCTTTTAGATTACTATTGCTAAAGCCGCCGCTATCTACATTATTACTATGGTATACACTACCTAATATTACAGGCCTGGCGATGTTACCTTCTTCAAAATCTACAATCACCTGGTCGCCTTTTTCGGGTACCACTAAAAAACCGCGATTTTTTCCTGTATCTCCGCTCCCTGCGTTGGGGCTCATTACACGCAGCCATTCGGTAGGGTCGTTAGCAGTACATTTCCATTTAAATTGCACTTTAACCCGGCCTTGCTTTTTAGGGTCGTCGTTTTCTAACACGGTGGCCAACTGCATATCGGGATTTGGTTTTTGCGCGTTCTTAACCAATAGCTTTTCACTATCGGCAGATACACCTTCAAAAGTGTTTTGATAGTGCCCCACCCCATCCAACTGGTGATAAACGGCCGTTACCAAAAACTTACCAAAATCTTGCACCTCGAAACCGATTTGCCCGCGCATACTGGTACTGATGTTTACCACCTTACCCAAGGCAACCTGCGGATTATCGCCATTGCCCATAATGCTCAACAATTCGGATACTATCGCTTTATGCTCATCGTTTACAAACGTATCTATATCTTTTTGCGAGTTCACCCTTACATCAAGTGGCTCGTTGTATTGTTTACTGTAAACTTGATTAGAGGCCGCGATAGCATGCGAAAGATCGGCCGAGCCGTTACTCGTGCCCGACGGTTTAGATGTCAACAACTGATCCTGTACGGAATTGTACGAGAATTTTTGATAACTAAGCGGCGAGATTTGCATACCGTACTGGATGCTGTGCAGATCCCTACCATATATCAGGGTTATCTCCTCCAGTTTGGTAGGTTTGCCAAAATTCAGTTTTGTGCCATCGTAGTAAAACCACTCGTGGTATTCTGCCGATAGGCGGTTTATAAACTCAAAATCACTTTCGCGATATTGGATCAAATAGTCAATTGGCGATGTGTATGTTGGCGCGATGTTAAAACTCAGGTCATTTTGCGGGGCGTCGGCTGTGGCCTGCTGTAAAATGGTTTTAAGATCTTTGTCCAAATATGAACCTAAATCGGCACCGCGATCTATCAGGATGCTCGGGCTAAAGCCACTAATTACAATATCTCCCTGAAAGCCGTGGCTCTGCGCTATCTCTACCCGGGTAATTTTGCCGGTAAACTGGTGGTCGGCATCTTCGGTTCGGCCAAACTGCACCGTAAGATTTTTACCAATAAATTCTTTTGACTTCTCGAGTGTTACATTGTTGGTATTCTCGATCTGGTCGTGGTTAAACCGCAACTGAAAGGTATGGTGTTCGTTAAAACGTTGCTCCAGTGTAAAAGATGAAAAGTGCGCAATTTGCGTACCCTCTATGCTAATATGTACTTTTATCTTGCTATCCATTTTGTGCGGCTTAGTGTTATTATTTTAATGGCCATGGCCTATAGTAGCTTATAACTTTATAAGCACCTTTTACTTTACCAAAAACAAACCCGAAAGAAGTTTCTTTGCCGTTACCTTCGGTGTATTGTTTTTCTAACTCGTATAATGTACTGCCTTTATCAGTAGCTTCTTTTAAAGTGAGGTAATAATTTTCGGCAGTTGTTTTATCAATTTCAGATAGGTCATTCTCTTTACTTGCAGGTATCAGTTTAAGCGCGTCTTTAGTGAAAATATCATTGTAATACTGTGAAAAATCATGACCGGTTATCAAGCCGTCGTTAACATTAACAGGGTTACTTTTTAATTCATCATTTGTCCACTGCGGTAAAGTTTGCAGTGGAAAACTGAACATTTTTACAAGCTGTGCTTTATTGTTAGCTTTAACAGCATCTTTGAAAGCCTTAAAAAACAACCTGAATTGCTGCTCGTCAGCCACTTTATTTTGCGTGCCCGTAGCTGCGGAAACGGTATCTTTTGTTTTAATATCCGTTGCAGAATCGGCCTGCCTATTTCCTGCCGCGCTGCCATTACATGCATAAACCGCCGGTAGCAACAAGCTAATAGTTATAAACTTTATATATTTAAATAGCTGCTTCATTCTAATTCCTGGGAATACTGATCAATGCCCTTTGTTCCATTCGTTTTAATATAACCGCTGCACCTAACTGGCTGGATACTGCATTGGCATCGTAAACGCCATCTTTTACGTACTTACCTTTGGTATAATGGTTAGAGTAGCTCCACAAGTAAGGAGTATGGATACCCTTTCTGTTATAACCAAAACCATTGTATCCTTCAAGCTTGAGCAATATGAATGATAAACTCCAGTTGGTAACCTGGTCATATTTCATCAGCTTGATAGCATCTACCGCACTTTCTTCAAATTTAAAGGGAGGCGCGTGCCCTACCTTAGGCCTGTTGGCCGGTACATGTACGGTATAACCGGTTAAAGGATCGCCGTTATGCAAATGGTGTTTAAAACTAAAGTTGCACTCCATGTAATGCACGCAAGCTATAAAATACCACGGTACCGATGAGCCTGCAAAAAAGTTTGTACCGCCAAAAATATCACGGTTCAATCCAAACGGATCGTTATTATCAACGTACTTGCCTGTGAGCAGATCGTACTTTTGGTTAAAGTTTAAGCCCATTGATGGCTTGGGTAAACTAAATGGCGTTAACGGTGTAGTTAACACTCTTAAAGCCGTGGTATCTATCGGCAATGCGGTAGATGTAGAGTCGGCAATCGGAGCTGCTGCAGAAGCCGAATCGGCAGCTAACGGGAACCTGTTAAAAAATGGTGTATAGGATGACTGAAACAGAGGTTGTTTATTTAAAAACGAAGTATTGATACCCCCTCCTTTTACCAGGCTTGACACCCCCTCGTACCGTGCCCGGTTAACAACTATTTTTTCGTCAATTATTTTATCAATTGCAGCTACCTTTTCTTTCTTGATCTCGCACGTGTTAAAAAGCAATATGTATTCCATAGCTGTAGGGGCTACAGACTTAACTTTTTTGCGAATGGTAGGCGAACCGTGCTTAATTATTCTTTTCTTTTTTTTCATTAGGTAGATTAAAAAAGAAGCTGACCGGATTAAAAAAAACGGAGAAGATACTCTTCTATCTCCTCCGTATCTTGGTATTTGCGAGTTCGGCTAACGCCTATTTCGGCCAGTCGTTCTCGTGCTCGGCATTGCCAATTTTAAGCTTGCGGGCAGACAATACGAAACTAAGGGTCATAGGTGCGTTCCCAACTATAGAAATACCTTCGTTATATTGGATGATATAACCATCTTCAAAAGTTAGTTCTTTCATTTTGGCATCCTCTTCAGATTTTTTGAAGGTGATGGTACCACTTAATGGTTTGTATTGGTTGTTCACCATCGATTCGATAACCGAAGTATCTTCGGTTGATTCTACTTCAACCTGGATGGTACCACCATAAACACCTGATGATGGGCGACCTTTCGCGTCAACATCTCTGCTTAGCGCGTAGCTGCACTGCAGCACGTCAAACTCTTTCGAGCCTATGTTAATTCTTGCTTTAAAAGCCATGATAATAAATTTTGTTGTGTAACAATCAGAGGCACCCTTAAGCCATTTCGGCAAAGCGTAAACTCAATTAATTAAAATAAGATGGAATTAGTTGGCGCGTCCCGGCCAGTCGTTAACATGCTCTGCATTACCAAGTTTTAACTTGCGGGCAGATATGGTAAACTTGTAGGTCATTGGTGTATCACCAACAATGTTTAAGCCTTCAGAATACTTCACAATGTAACCGTCCTCAAAGGATAGTTCTTTCATTTTAGAATCTTCGTCAGATTTTTTTACCAGCAACGTTCCTGTAACGGGTTTGTACTGATTGTTAACCATTGATTCAATAATCGACGTGTCTTCGGTCGACTCAATCTCTACATCGATAGTACCACCGTAAACACCTGATGACGGGCGTCCTTTTGAATCAACATCTCTGTTTAGGGCATACGAGCAATTAAGTACATCGTACTCTTTGCCCGAAAAATTTAATCTTGCTTTGAAAGCCATAACGATAAATTTTAAAGGTTATTATTAATAAAACCGACCATCGGTTTTTATATATTAACTACAGATGAGATTATATATTGTTTCGAGAAATAATAAATCAACCTATAATTATCTATATCAGCTTGATACCGAAGCTATAAAGTTTCTTAAGCCACTTTTGAGCGTATTGATTTTCAAGGGAATAGATATGGCCAATAGCACTTGTATGCACCGGTTTAATATTACATTTTTCTAAAACAGATCGTTTAATAGAAAGATAAGTAGCGCGTTGTGTTTCTTGCCAATCGGCCCAGGCAGCCTCATCCAGGATAGATACGATACGTGCGGAGCGGCCGCGAAAATCATTACTAAATTTTGGCTGGTTTACCACAAATACCTGGTCAGGCATAAAAATGCGGTCAAAGAAACCTTTTATTTTAAAATTGATAGAATCTTTAAATACAGGGCAAAATACCACAATATGGCTGGCCCACATCAACTTAACAACAGCATCCGTTAAATCCGCCTCCAACCCGCCAATACTGCCCGGCAGCTGCTTATTAGGGTTAAATTTAAGGTCGGCAATTACAATATCTTTTACAGACGCCTGCCCACCTTCGGCTCCGTGCCTGTAGGCATTAATAAGGGCCTGTGTGGTTTCGCCCTTATTTACATCCGCGTTTATAATAACAACATGCTTCATTTGCTGCCACAAAAGTAAGCAGTAATTAATTACATGTGCAGTAATATTTAAACTTAACCTAACATTAAATTAAAATGCCCCGCCTTTATTACAGGCGGGGCATAAACAAATATTATATAAATATTATTGTTGTTTGTATTCGGTGTTCCAGGTGGCACTGGCATCTTCACCTTTATGGCCGTCTAACTTAACCACAAAACTTTTTGCAGGGAAGTAAGGAGTGATATTGATATCCAGGTGGATCCTGTCTTTCTGTACCTCATCACGTTCAAATTTTATGATCTTGAAACGTTCTATCAAACGATCGGGCCCCTGGATATTATCCAAAAACTTAACTATCTGAGAACGCAGGTCCTGCTCTGTTTTAGAGTTCCAGTTCTCAAATGCACGGCGGTTCAAAAAGTCAAACAATACTTTGGTGATGTAATCAAATACACGCACTACCGAGTAGGTTTGTAAGCCAATATTATCGCCATTAAATAAAGTTTTGGCAGAAAACGCCATTACTTTACCATACTCGTTAACCATTGGCACCAAGCCAATACGTTCCAGGTGAGAGATCTCGCTTTTCTTCAGGTCGAAACGCACGCCATCTACTTCGTTTACGGCACCGTGTTTTTTACCCGCGGTAACCTGCGACATTAACGTGTAATACATTTTACCCGCCAATGCAGATGAGCCCGGTACGTAAAGGTCATCCTCTTCGCCTACCTCGGCTACTTTACCACGGCCAACCATCCAGTTACACGTCATGATCGTGTTAGACTTGAAGGCATCGCCACCGGTTAGGTTAGCAGATGTAAACAGGTCTATCACATCATCCGGTTGTTCCAAGTCAGCAAAGTCAGTCACCAGCATTACTTTGTTCTCGAAAGCTATCTTTGACCATTTTTCGACCACCTTGTTCGACCCCAGGTAACCGGGGATAACCATTATAGAGTAGTTTTTCCGCAGATCCAACCTATCGTAGTTTTGTTTAAGCTCGCTGCCTACGTAATCAATAAAGCGTGGGTTATCCAATTCTTTCAACTGATCTAACGACGCGTTCATGATCACTAAATTCTTCACCTTGTCCGACTCGGTGTTTTTATAAAATAATTGTAACGAGCGGTAGGCCTGCTCCAGGTCACGTGTGCTTTCAAGTGCATCGTGGATATTGGTATTCAGGTTCTCTTCGGCTAATTGCAGCTTTTCGGTACTGTTTGTAACCATTTCGCTAACGTTGCCGCCTGTTTCAAGGGCTTCTATCCATTGGCTAAGCTTTTGTTTAAGCTCTTCGCGTTCCAGTTTCTTTTCATCATCTGTCAAAAATATCTGTTTACGCGCTTTACGTTCAGGGTTTAAGTTTTGTAGGCCATCTATTGTAGTTTCCAATAGGTCGAAACCGCCAACCCTTGATAATTTTTCAAGGCTTTGGTTTAGGTTAAGGTCTTTCTCAACAGTTTTTTCCGCTGTTTTAAAACCCTGTGCCGATGATGCTTCGTTACTGGCTTGCTCGTTTGGTGTTGCCATAATGCTTTTGTATTAACTGGTTAAGGTTATGTATCTTCAATTATTGTTCAAGCTCTTTTACAAAACTTTTAAGTGCGCTGATAAATGCAGCCCTTGTTTCGTCATTGTCAAGCGTGGTCTTTAATGTTTTGTTTGTTTTAAGCTGCTTAATGATATTCATGTGCATCTCGCGCTCAATGTTAAGCTTGCGCAGGTAGCTACTTTGCTGCACAACTTTTTTCACGCCAAAATCGCTTAGGTTCTGAAACTTAAGGTTTTCAGATATGGTTGATCCATCTTGCTTAGTAAGCGCGATGTTTACATTTGGTTTATAATGTTCAAAAACCTCCTCCACAGTTTTCAAGCCTTCTACTTTCTCGGGGCGTAACGGCTCATTATCGGTTAGTTTCTGAATAAACAATGTTTTATTGGGAGATATCTCACCAAATGCTTCTGAGGTGTCAACTTTCGTTTCGTTTCCTCCTATTTCGTAGTTATACATAGGTATGGGATAAGTGTAGATGCTTCAATTTATTACTACAATGTGTTTTTGTAACAAATTGTTTTATTAAACAAGTTGTTATTTAATACTTTAACATTTAATTAATAGTCCATTCCAATTGGTCCGAATCCTCTTTTTTAGTGATACTGATGGTTTGACCCTTTTTTAATTCGCCCGAAATTATATATCGGGAGATTGGGCGCCTTAACCGGTTACGGATAACACCCGACAACTGCCTTGCACCATATTTTGGCGTAAAGCCATCCATAGCCAGCATTGTTTTGGCATCATCCGTTATAGCGAATCCAATACCCATCTTCTCTAAAGGTTCGATAAGGCTCTTCAATTGGATATCGAAGATCCTGACTACATTTTCTTCGGATATTGGTTTAAACGGAACAATCTCTGAAAGCCTTGCCAAAAACTCGGGCCTGAAATGCTTACTCATCACTTCCATAAACTGGTTAGATGTTGGCAAATTACCCTGGTTTAATTGTTCGGCAAGCCACTCGCTGCCAATGTTAGAGGTAAACAGCACCAACGAATTAGAAAAATCGCCCTCTTTACCCAGCCTGTCGTGCAGATGGCCTTCGTCTAATATCTGCAGAAAAATATCAAATACGGATGGATGCGCCTTTTCAATCTCATCAAACAATACTACCGAATAAGGTTGTTGCCTTATTTTATTTACCAGCAAACCACCTTCTTCATATCCTACATAACCGGGAGGCGCGCCATATAGCAAAGCCGCAGAATGCTCTTCCTTAAATTCCGACATATCAAACCTTATCATCGCCTTTTCATCGTTAAACAAAAAGTCGGCTATTGATTTGGCAAGTTCTGTTTTACCTGTGCCCGTTGGGCCAAGTAAAAAGAAGGAACCGATTGGCTGCCCTTTTTTATTAAGCCCGCTGCGTGATTCCAGTATGGCATCAGAGACGGCCTTCAATGCCTGATCCTGCCCCACAACGCGTTTTTTCAAAAAGCTTTCCATGTTTAAAAGCCTTTCTTTTTCCTGCGCCTGGATCTTACCCATCGGGATACCAGTTTTATAAGAAATAATGGCGGCAATATCGTGCTTATCTACTTCGCTGGTTTTATCCTTTGCAAGTGTTTCCAGCAATGGAAGGTTACGGTTAAAGTATTCGATATACTCATCAGCCGTTTCAAATGCGCTTACCTGGGTATCATCTTCCAGCTTGCCCAAAAGCACAGCGCTGGTTTTATTCTGCATTATATTGTAAAGCCATTTGTAATCGGCTACGATGCTGTCGGCTTCAATTTCCGCGTTTTTGAGTTCGGTAAATTTCTCTTGCAACTCGGCCAGGGTCATGTCCGATGTATCGTTCATAAGCCTTATGGCGGCCATGGTACGGTCCATCAGATCAAATGCAGAGTCGGGCAGGCGGCGGTCCTTCATATAGCGTTTGGCAAGCCTCACGCAATCCTTTACCGCTTCATTATTTATTTTCAAGCCGTGATGCTCCTCGTAATAAGGCACCAGCTTTTCAAGCATTTTTATGGCGGTATCAATATCAGGCTCATTTACCTGCAACACCTCAAACCGGCGACTAAAAGCCTGCTCCGGCTCAATTATTTTTCGATATTCATCAATGGTAGTAGCACCAATAACGGTTATCTCGCCGCGGGCAAGTTCTGGTTTAAGCAGGTTACCCACACCTCCACCAATAGGGCCTTTATTATCCAGCAGGGTATGAATCTCGTCTATAAACAAAATAGCCTTATCAAACTGCTTTATTTCTTTCAGGATATTTTTAAGGCGGTCTTCTATCTCGCCTTTATAAGATGCCCCCGCAATAAGCGATCCTAAATCCAGTTCAAACAAACTTACATTCAGTAAAGATTGCGGCACCTGGTTATTCACGATATCCAAAGCAAAGCCATCTACCAATGCGGTTTTACCTACACCGGCATCGCCTGTAATAATTACGTTTGGCTTGGTGCGGCGGCTCAATATCTCCATGATCATCCGCGTTTCCTTGTCGCGGCCTATAATGGGGTCAATTTTCCCCTGGCGTGCAAGATCGGTACGGTCAATACAATACTTCATTAATGCGCCGGTAGATTTACCACCGCCATTGCCGCCATCACCACCCGTAGTTGGTGGAGCGATAGCATTTTGTACACCTTCGTCCTGTATGTAAACATCCAGCAGTTCTTTCTCTTTTACCGGGAATGATTTTAGCTGCCCGGCATCAAACCCTACATTAGGCTTGCTTAACGCGATAAGCACGCAAATAGGTGTAATAGCATCAAGGCCAAGTTTTACACGTACGTTATCGGCTTCTTCAAAAGTTAGTTTAACGGCATCGTTGCCAAGCATTTCATCGGGCACCGTTATAGATCTGGGATATTCCTCCATCCTCACATCGGCCCAATCGCTGATGTAGGCTGCATCCTTATCTATCGATGTAAGAAAATTGCGTAGCCCTACTTCCTGGTGCATCAACCCTTTTAATAAATGCGCGGGGCCAAACTCTTTATGATGGTATTCTTTGGCTAAAGATTGTGCAACCCTTACCCCTGTTTTTACCGAATCGCTTAAACTTATTACACTCATTGGTTTGTGTTGATTAGTTGTTCCAGTTTGCCTGGGTTACGTAATAATAAATTTGGCCGTTTGATACAAAGTGCTGTTGCAGCAATGCCTGTTGTTTAATTGTATTGCGGCATTTTATAAGATAATTGATATAAGCCTCAAACTGCCCTTGTGGCATTTTATCGGTATCCTTAATATCTTTTACCCTAAACTGCCCAAGGCTTTTATTAGTTGGTACAACAAGCCCGGTAGTTTTGGTGATGTAATCGGTTATCAGCATATCGCGGATCGCTGATTTAGGAAAATCTTTTAACCCCATGTAACTGCGTACAATGTTGACGTAGTTTTTGTACAACTGGCTGCGATAATTACCGGCATCCTGCTGTAAGTTCTCACCTATCATCATTGATAAGATGTCCGTCATTTGCTTGTACTCGGCATCGTTTAATATTACCAAATATTGCAATTGGCTTGGGTTTGTTTTTACCACATCGGCGGGTAAGTTGGCTTGCAAAAAGTATTTAAAGGCGTTGTGAGGCATATCGTCGCCAAGGCTATCGGGCACAGGTGCGGTAAATTGCGATGTAACTACCGGTTGTACAAACCGATGCTCGCGGCCTGTTAACCTAAACACGCTGTCTAATGAGTGGGTTTGGGTTTTAATATCTAACTGGGTTTCGGCCATAAGGCGTTTAACCGCGATAACCATAGCCTGGTTAGTTTTAACCACACCTTTGGGCGGGAAAATCACTGCACCCTGTATAATGCTGTTCTTTGGATAATCAAGGTAGAAAGAGACGGTATCAGACAGCGATACATTAAATTGCTGTGTGCTGGTAAGGCCCTCGCCAATAACCATGCGTTTCTTTTTATTATCGGCCAATAACGTGGCAGATTGCGATACCAGCTTACGTGATTGTATTACAAAATCGTTGTAAATAGGGTTGTAGTCGCTATATAATTGAATGGCCAGCAAACGTGCATCCGAAGCCGCCATTTGGTACGACAGATCAGCTATATCATCGGCAGATGCGTTACCTGTACTACCTATTAATACAATAAGGTTAGTTTCGTCCTTGCGCGCTTTAAACATATTTAACGCGCTGCGTAAACCATCAAAAACAGGCTGGCTATTTGGCGCCGGCGAACATGCCGATGTTATAGACGCCTGTTTATCTAAAAACTTAACCACCCTGCGGTAATCCGTATTAAATGACTCATGCTCTACGCCACCTGTGGTGCAATTGGTTTGTCCCCGATAAACAACTGCGGCGTAGCTTAACTGGTTCCCTTTATCGTAAAGGTCAAAGGTGTTTTCGAACGATTGAATGGTGTTGGTTAAGCCAGAGAAGTAATTACGCATAGAGCTACCACCGTCTACCACAAATACAATATTAATTTTGTGTGTATTCCTGCGGATGCTCAGGTAATCCTGGTAAGACAGGTGCCCGCCTTTGATATTGATAATACTGTTGTGAGATTTATCGTAAACATCGGTAGCAACGCCCACCTGCAATTTACCGGTTTGGCCATTGGTGCCCAATACAGGCAAGCTGCGTAATAATGGCTGATCCTGATCTATCAGGGGATCAAACACAAATGGTGTAGCCACGCCATTATAAGTTATGGCGTTGTTTATAACATTGGCTACCGAATCATCAGAATCAAAATTACCATCCTGCTTAGCCGAGCCTATATATAATCGGTTACCCCAACTATGTACCGCATCGGCAGGTAACCAGCCATATATGCTACGAGATGCACTATCGGCAATTAACTGGCCGTCTGATCCAACCAAAACCGTTTTACCATCAGCAGATTTTTTGTAGATATACAGCAACTGGTGTAATGCTACCTTAGTTTTTTTATGTTCTAATTCGGGCGAGTTATATACGTAGAGCGAATCTGATCTGTCAAAATACACTTTCGGCATAGTCAACGGGCCTTTGCCGGATGCTATGGTTATCGATTTTTCGGCATAGCCACTTGCGGGGTTTACATAAGCCGATTGCCACAACAACATTTTATCAAGGCTGATCCACCCGTAACTCTGTGCTGCTTTTTTATTGGTTAGCTTACGGCCTTGTACTATGCCCGGCTCGTATTTAATAAGTTTAGCGTAGCCGCCCTTTACCTGGCTTACATAAAAAGGCTGCATAAATGATATTTTCTTCATCACCAATGAGCCGCCCGGCGCCGTATAAGTATAGTTCTCGGCTCGGTCAGAAAATACGATCCATGGTAACGACGATTTTTTACCGTCATCGTGGATGTTGGTACGGCTGTTTGGTTTCTCGAACGCTACAGGCAGCGTTTGTACTTTTCTACTAAATGATACCGGCGACTGCGCACTGGCAGCCAGCGTTGTAAATATGGTTAAAACGTATAGTATGTTTTTCATGATAATTAGGATAGACTGATTATTTTGAACGTTTAGCTGCCGCGTTTGAGGTTGATGAATGCTGCTTAACTGTGAGCAAGCTGGAGCATGTAGATTTTGGCTTAAGTGTAACCTGTGCTTCATCAATACTAACCCCGCCGCCAAAGGTTAGGCGCATACAGTAAGAGTAAAAATCGGTTTGTTTATTATCCCCGTTCGAGTCGAGGTTTACAGTTACCTTTTCATCGCCACAGAAGTATTTGTTAACCAAATAGTAGTAGTGAGTATTAAAATCGGCACCATTAGCTATCGCTTGCAGGTGTGCACGGATATCATCTATTACTTTTCGCTCGCCTTCGCCGGGTGCAACAATTGCATTTACTGTAGAATCGGGATTAGTGATGCGGATCTTGTGCAGAACAGGGCGGCTGCCATTATCGGCATTAAGCCTTACAAAATAAGTACCCGCATTGTGGTAAGTGTAAAGCGCAGTTGGGCCTTTAACATCTACGCGCCCGGTTTCACCGAACGACCATTCGTAAATGCGGGCGTTGCCTTGTGCCTCTAACCTTACTTCTTCGTTAACTATCCCCTGGGTTGGGCCATTAACGGCAAGCGAGGTGTCTTTTAGTAGTTGGGCAACGGTATCTTTTACATTTATAGGGAATTGTTGTTGTAATTTGCCATCAACCGTTAACCTTACAATATAAGCCCCTGTTTTTTTGAAGCGGTATGCCCCGTTTTGTTTGTCAGATTTATCGCCATTCCCAAACTCCCACTGCCAGTTTTTGGCGTTTTCGGTATTATCTGAGTAAACGAGGTCTTCATTGATGGCGATCTCGTCTTTTAAAATTTTGGCGTTTACGTTACGCTTATCAAAAAGCGAGCTCTTGAATAAAAAAATAAGGCCGGCTAATAGCAGGATGCTTACTACAATGTAAAGGAAAATGTAATTTTGCCTGTTGGTATTAACCGGGCGGCCGCTGTTGTAATCTTCTTGCATTGGGTTAAGGTGCTTTGTTTTACGGATAGGATTTATATTAATGGCCTGCAGCGCTCATGTTTTGCTGCAATTGCCGTGTAGAAAGTTTACAATCGTCTAAAAGCTTGTTGATGCGCCTTATATCGCCATAATTGCCGCGTAACTCGCGCTTATCATAAAAAAGGCTCTCGGGTACTTTTGAAGCGTATATAAAGCACTTGTAACGTGTATCATAAGTCCTGCTGTTATAGTAAGAGCGGATAGCCGTTATGGCGTTTTTAATATCGTTCTCTAAAAATAGCGCCTGCACATCGGGGTTAAACTTCACAATGCGCGAGTATGTGGTGTCTATACCAGGCATTGCTTCGGCCACCATACCTTCAAAACGGTCTTCTTCGGTAATCCTTTTTGCATAGTCTTCTTTAGATATATTGCTATTATCCTGGTTATTGTAAAAAATAGCAGTGCATAACAAGCCTACGGTAAACAGGAACAGGGCTGTAAAAAATAAAAACTTCTCGCGCTTTTCTTTTATACTAAACTTCATCATATGTATTAGCGGCCAAATCGTCCTTTAATTCTGTTAACTGCACTGGTGTTGGTTCTGTTGCACGCCGCCAATTGCGAGCGAAGGCTCTCTATCTGGAAACGCGTGGTAAACAACGAATCTTTAATATTTGCGGCAACGGATATATTATCGCTCAATTTTTTGTAAAGCTCAAAGCTTTTTAAACCGGTGGTGTTTTCCTGTAATTTGCCCTGGATCCTAAGGTTTGCTTCCTGGATATCATTAAGCAGCAAGCTTTGGTTGTTCAATTCTTCCGAATTCATTTTGGTGAATTGCGATAGCTGCTGCATGCGCTGCAAAATCAGATCGAAATTATTGTTAATATCGGCACGGATAGCCACCAGCTTATCAGACTCTTTTACTCTTTCGTTAAGCAGCACCACCTCGCGGTTGGCTGTAAAAAAATAAAAAAACACGATGAGGATCGTAAACGCTACAGTGGTAGCAAAATATAGGATGAAAGTGATATAGGACCGGCGTAGATCATTATTGTTAACTGGCTTCATTAATAAGTATCAATAAACGGTTTAGTAAAATTTATACCACCCAGCACAAACCGGTTATTATTGAGGAAAAATAACTCCCGGATAAAGTATCGATTCATTGCTAAATCGACAGCTTTTCAACCTGCACGAATGTTTATACAACTATTTAAGAAAACTTTTGTTTACAGTAAGTACAAAATAAACTCACAGTTAGGTATTTAACTAAAAGAATGGCAAGTCCGCTTTACAAAAAACCATTTCGCTTAAACCAAATTTTTCAAGGGCAAGACCTTGAAAAGCAAGATGTTGGGGCTTCAATTTCGCAGTACATCGAGCTGATTATTTTTACCAGGTATGGCGAACACCGGTACAAACCAGACTTTGGTTGCGAGATATGGGACCTTGATTTTGAGCTGATTATTAGCGAAAGTATGTGGGAAGAAAAGCTGAGGCAGTCTCTTTTACGATCAATAAAACAATATGAGCAGCGCATTTACGATGTAAACCTTGATGTGCGAATAAAAGAAGTAAATAAATTTTACCCCTTACGTAACGTAAGCGAGATAAAAAAAAGGGTTGAGATTGTGGTGAGCGGAAAAATGCAGCAAACCGGCGAAAACTACACCTTTTCGACATCGTTATACCTAAGTCCTTTATCAGCCTAAGCAATATATGAGCAACATTTTTTTTAACAGTAAAGAGGATATCCGTACACGCATGCTGCGCAATGCCATGGATTATTGGGGCACAACCAATATCAATGATATAGACCCCATGGTAAAGCTGCTGATAGAAGCCCTAAGCAGCGAACTGTTTAATGTATCTAACGATGTAAAAAACCTGGAAAACCGGGTGCTCAGCAAAATATCCCGCATACTTGCTTCAGATTATTTGACATCGGCACTACCTGCCCATGCGGTGATCAAGGCACAGCCAATAGAGGCCAAAGAGGTGATAAACCCCAACAATCATTTTATTTATAAACGACCGGCAACTAAAGAAAACACAAAGGCAGAAGAGTTACAGGTATTTTTTTCGCCGGCTGGCGAACTGGAAGTGTTTAACGCTGCCATACGTTACACAGCCAATGGCCGCAATGTGTACGAAAACGATGAGGCCATGCACAAAAACACCGTCTTAACTGCCCCTTCCGATCTGATCAACGAGCCCAATACGCTTTGGCTGGGTATAGATTGTGCGCCTGCCCTTAATGATTTACAAAATATTTCCCTGTTTTTTGAATGGCCCGAATACTCTGCCAATAATGATTTTTATAAATTATTATCGGTTGTAAAATGTTATAGTGGCAAAACCGAATTGCAAACACAACCCGGCCTCATTTATAAAGAAGACGCGGAGGTGGCTAACAGGCCGGTATTTTACGAGCAAAACGTAATTAACCTCATAACGCGCGATATTAAAGAGTATTATTCTACCCGTTTTATATCATTAACCGATGCATCGCTAACAAATATTGATGGCCAAAAGCAGGCCTTCCCGGAAGAATTTGCAGGGCAGTTTAATACTAATGACCTGGCTAAACTTAAACCATGCGTGTGGCTTAAGTTAACCTTCCCGGCGGCAATATCACCCGCGGTAATAGATGAGTTACAGGTATCGTTAAATTGCTTACCGGTGGTAAACCGCAGGCGGCACGAGCAAAAGTATCGCCTGCGGGAAGTGAATAACATTATCCCAATAAAAGTATCGGCAGATGATCATTTCCTGTCGGTTAAAGAGCTTTATGACGACCGCAGTGTTTACTACAGTGAAATTCCCTATACACAAGCCACACAAAGTTTTGAAGGTAGTTACACAATACGTAACGGTGGGGCGGAGCGCTTTGACCCGCGTAACGCCCAACAATTGATAGAGTACCTATTTGAATTACTGCGCGATGAAAAAGCCGCCTTTGCCAGCTATGGCAGCGACTTTTTGAACAACATCCTAAAAACGCTTGAGCAAAACCTGGCGCTGATAGAAAAAAAATCGAAACAGGCAGAAACAGGGAGCGAATTAAACAATTATCTCATTGTAAAACCGGGCGCTAAGGCAAGCATGCTTTACCTGCAATATTGGACAACACTGGCAGATAATGCTAATCACATCCGCCGTGGGTCGCGCCTGGTACAGTTCGAAAATATTAAAATAAAAGCCGATAGCCTGCGCCTGATGACCGGCACAATTGGCGGCCGCAATAGCCTTGGCGCAACAGAACGGATCCAGGCCTATAAATATGGGCTTACTACCAAAGACAGGATTGTTACCCAGGCCGATCTGGTGAGCTACTGTTATTACGAACTTGGCAATAAAATAACCAATGTAAAAATTGGCAAAGGCATCATGGTATCTGCCAACCCTAAAGAAGGGTTTCAAAAAACAGTAGATATATTTTTAGAGCCCGCTGCGAATTTGCAACTGGCAACAAATGATTGGGACACATTGCTTACCCTGCTAAAATCTAAATTGACAAGCCGTAGTGTTATAAATGCAAATTACCGGTTATTTATAGGAGCTAATTAAGCGCCCAGGTATGTAGTAAACCCAAGGCAGGCATTTTCGTCGCCAAAGCCCAGTACCATTTTCTGGTTTTCGGGGCCAACAAGATAGTTTGTATTAATGGTTGTTGACAACGGAATAAAGTACGATAGCAAAACATCAAGAGCCCCGGCAAACTGTGTACCCGGTAAAAACATAAGCATTTGGCCGGCAGTGAGGGGGCCAATATTTATAACAAGTTCTTCCTCCTCTTCAATAACTAACCCGGCAATAAAATTTACACCTAAAACGCCCGCGCCAAGTTTAGTTTCTAAAGCCTGTACTTCTTTTGATGGCGAGGTATCAGTGCTTAACCGGTATTGCAGATCAATATCAACCTTAAACATAATGCTGAGGATATTACTAATGAACGTGAGGTTATTGCGTTGCTCATGTATCACAGGTAATACATGCATCAGTATCACCATCTGCTCATTATTAAAGCATCTAAACTCCTCCCACTCCTTCAGGAATATATTTACCAACTCGTGGTAGGTGCTTTTTTTATCAAGCCTGCTTTCGTAAAGTTCAACAATGGTGCGGATATGGTACAGCTCGGCTTCTAAGGGTGCAAAAAAAGCGCGGGCTTGTTTCTCTTCTTCGCGGCGGATATTAATATCTTTGATCATCGCCTGCTCGGTGATCATTACGCTTGATGCCGGCGGCTGATGAAACAACCCTTCGGGCAGCATATCATACAGCCCTTCCCTGTTAATGTGTATAGCCAGCATTTCGCGGTTTCGATACACCGAAGTGTAATTTACCACCTCGTTTATTTCTTTTGCGTAGGCGCGCTGCTGAGGGCCAACAGGTAAAATAATAACACCATCGGCACTAACAAGGCCTTGCTCAATAAGTTCGGCGGCAAGGGTTACCGCCTTATAATCTGTATCGAGTTGGTTTGGTTGTTTTATTATCATTTTAGCTTAATTTGTGCTGCTTTATAAAACAATAACCCCAATTAATGGTAATTGATTAAAGAAAGTTCATTTTTATTTTTAGAACTGTTTTTTGATACCGAACCTATAACTTTTATGGACGTTAAATCCTTTTTTATCCGTTACCTCCTATTCCCGGTAATTTTTGTGATAGCCACCGCTATCATGACCATTATCAACAAGAAGAATAAGCTACTCAATAATAAAAAACTTATTGTAATACTACTACTTACAGGCATTGTGTTAGGGCTACCCGGTTTATTGGGTTTCCTGGATATGCAATTTATGCCCTGGGGATATATTATTTGCCAGCTTTACTATTTAACAATTGGTATTTTATTTGTTTGGATGGCAGGCATCTATTACGAAAACGAACTGTTAGAACGACGCGGATTCTTTTTTATATGCAGTTTAATATCCTGCTTGCTGGGCATCTTCCTATTTAAACTCGGGTTCGATTGGCTTAACAATCTTCATTACGGTTTATGGGCAGCAACATCGGTATTTGTTTTTTTGCTGCCGGTGCTGTTTTGGTGGGCTTATATTGCTTTCCTGAACATCCCGCTGGAAATTTACAAAGTGTGGCAGTACCCGGTTGTACCGGCCGACATTAGCATGGAGCACCTCGATTTTAACCGCCTGTTGGTGTTAGAGGTTAACCTTTATAAAAACACCGACGACGCCGAACCGCTAAAGGTTAAAGCAAAAGCCCCGCGTAACATGAACTTTGGGCTGTGGTTCCAAAAATTTATTGACGATTATAACCTAAAGTTTCCTGATAACCCTATCCAATATAAACGGGGTAATGCCGTAAGTTATAAATGGATCTTTTATATCAAACCTTCCTTTTTTAAACAAAGGCACTTTATAGATCCCGAGTTGGATATCGAGCAAAATAACATCACAGAAACCTACGCTATATTTGCCAAACGCGTATCTGAAGTTGTGGCCGAGCCCGACCGCGTTGGCGATAAAGCCGTTTATTTATAATTTAAAGTAAGTACAACATGTATATACCACCAAAATATAGATCAGTTAATTGGGTTGATGGGATGAAGATCTCCAGCGGGCATTTTGTACAAACAGATAATTTTGTACAAGATATTGTTAGGGATAGCAATTCTATTATGCTCAACAGCAATAATTTTGGGCTGCTTGCCCCCTTCAACGGCGAAAACACTTCCCTTGATATACAAATAACCGAGCGTGCCTCAAACCACATACAGGTTAAGGTGAGGCAATGCAACGCCATAACATCAGAAGGGTACCGCATTCATATTTCGCCGGGCATGCTTGGACAGGAGCTGGAGTTTAACCATTACTTTACCCAGGATGCTCCTACAGATGCTATAGAAACTTTTTTCATTATACTAACGGTTAACCCGCACGACCGCGTAGCCGTAGGCAAACCCGATGCAGATGAAAATCCTGTGAGGTACCCCGAGGTAGATAGCTTTTACGGAATAACTATACTGCCTGCCGCGCAAATAAGTGCCAAAAACAACCACTACCTGGAGGTTGGCAAGCTTAACCGAAGTGCATCGGGCATACAGTTAATTACAGATTACATACCGCCTTGCGCGGCAATATTAAGCCACCAGGACCTGGTTAAATATTACGAAGCCTTTAGCAACCAACTTAACGAGTTTCAGTTGTTATCATTCCGGATTATAGATAAGATAACGTCAAAAGACACCATATCGCCGATAGGCCGTAACGTTAAATTACTTTGTGATAAAATGTTGGATTATATAGCCCGAATTTACTTTTCGTACCGTAATGTGGCGTTCCAACAACCGCCATTGGTGCTAATAGGGTATTTTTCAGAAATGGCGCACATATTTTTCAGCACGGTAAAAAGCATTGCCGGGGCCGAGCGCGAAGAACTGCTAAAATACTTTTACGAATGGAAAGATGTAACCCCGGGTAACTTTGAGGAGTTGTTGGCGCGTTTAATTGAGGTTGTTTATAATCACCATGATATACGCTCATCAATGGTAACTGTAGATGAGTTTTTAAGGGTAATTATCGCGTTGTGGAATAAACTAAGCACATTGGAATATATAGGCCAGCGTAAAGAAAACATTGTAGTTGCGGAACAGCAGATTGTACAAACGGTACAATCTAAACGTACCTGGACGCTGCTTGATTAAAATTTACATCAATTGAAGCAACGTACCAAGCGCCCAATTTTTGTAAGCCCCTTTTAAACGGCATATCGTGAGCTCCTATTACAACGTTGACGATAACAATTGTAGCGACACGGAACTGCAGGACGCCATCAAAGACTTTAAAACAGCCTTAGTATATGCTAAGGCTGTTTGTGTTATACAACAGTCTGTTTAATTACTCATACCTTTACCAGGCGGGTTAATAACAACGCGATGTTATGAAACCTGGTCTTTAGGTTGTTTATAGCTTTCCAACGTTTCATTCAGCTGTTTTTTTATTTGTTTTACCAATATCTTTGGCCCAAGCACACGAAGCTTTGCACCGAAGCCTAACAACTCACGCTCCAACTCAAAATTCATAATTACACGGATGCTGAATATTTTGCCGTTATCATCCTCACTCAATAACTTTTGGGTATGGTGCAAAGGCTTGGTAATTACGTACGGCGCGTTTTTAGAATCAATCCAAAACACTACTTCCACATCGCGCTGCCCGGGCGATTTTGTTACGCCTATTACGTCGTTATAATAAGTTGAAAAATCGATAGTAGTATTCTCAATATAATCCTCGTCATGCGCGGTAATGGTCTGGATCCTATCCAACGCCAAATTAAGCAACGGTTTATAGCGCTGGTGCGATACCCCAAGTACAAACCAGCGATTGCGGTATTCCTTTAGCAAATAGCCGCTAAAGCAAAAAGTACTGGCCTCGCGCGCTTTGAATGATTGGTAGGTTACGCACATCGTCTTTTTAGCCACGATATACTTGCGGATCACTTCTATCCATTCCAAACCTTTCAAGTTATCGTTCTTCTCAAAATCAATTACGGGAGTACTTTGCGTTTTTTGCGAGTAGATCTTATCTTCCAGCTTACTCACCATTTCGTTCAGGTCAGTAAAATGGTTAAAACCTTTAAACTGTTTCAGCAAGCCCGATACCTCACTAAGTACCTCCATGTCCTGCTGGTTTAGCGGACTGTTGGTAATACTATAATTCTTATCGCTATAGGTGTAATACTTTTTATCAACCACTACAATAGGGGCTTCGTAGCCCAGCTTATTGCTGCGCATCATTTCCATATCGGCCTGTACAGTGCGGCGGCTCACCCCGGTATCAATGCCCTGGTATTCGTAAATAGCATCGCCGCAGGCATCTATCAGATCATCCAGCGTCCATTTCCTTCTTCTGTTTTGCAGGCACTGGTCAATAGTGCGGTAGCGGATCAGGGCGTTTCGGTTAACAGGCATAGCGGTATTATAAGCATTATTTATTTACTCACCCGACATCGTTTCACTCGTCTGCCCTCTCTTCGCGTTCCGCGGAAAGAGGGCTTTCTTTCCCCTACCCTCTTTCCGCCATAGGCGAAGAGAGGGTGGTCCAGCGCAGCGCCGACCGGGTGAGTCAACTAAGTGGTGTGAAAATATTTTTGATGAATTTATAAATTATTTTTTACTGCGCAAATACACTGCGCACTTAATGTTTCTCTTTGTATTGTCGAAAGGCTGAACGCGTTCACAAACGCCCCCTCTCCCGATCCGGGGAGAGGGGTTTTGGCCCGGAGACATTTAAATTGGTAAATTACAAGCTTAGCTATATGAGAAAGCAAAACACACCCGAAATTGCAACCGGGTCAGCAAAAGAAAAAGTGAGCAACAACGAGTTAAAGGCATTAGGCATTAACGAGGTAGATGTATTAGTAAACTTTAGTCGCGTTGCTAATGGTTTGCTAAAACATGGCGTGATGGACAAAGCCAATATCCTTGCTAATTTGGAAGCTTTAATTGACGACCCTATGCCCTATGCCTTAAAAAAAGCCGGCAAGTTTAAAAACCTGGCCGAAGACGTAATTGCACTGCGTAAAGAAGGAAAATTTGTAAAACAAGCCCGCACCAATTTTAAGCTGAAAGAAGAAATAGCCGAATTCCCGGTATGGGGATTAGAAAATATAGAGGTAGGCGCCTTAACACAAATGCGTACTGCCATACAATTACCTATTGCGGTTGCCGGTGCGTTAATGCCGGATGCACATCAAGGTTACGGATTGCCTATTGGCGGAGTATTGGCAACTACGGCAAATACCATTATTCCCTTTGCTGTGGGTGTGGATATTGCCTGCCGTATGTGTTTAAGCATTTTCGATTTGCCGGCTGAGGCTATTGATACCGAAACCGACAAGCTGAAGAATATATTGGTTGATAACACCTACTTTGGGATGGGTTGCACCACCAAATCGTACTTTGATAGTTCGCTGTTTGACAGCAAGACCTGGAACGAAACTAAGATCATCCGTTCGCTTAAAGACAAAGCCTATGCGCAATTAGGTACCAGCGGAACCGGAAACCACTTTGTAGAATGGGGCGAACTGACCATTGCTGATGGTGCTTTGACCGACATCCCTGCAGGTAAATATTTGGCTTTGCTATCGCACTCCGGCTCACGTGGGTTTGGCGGAACGGTGGCTAACCATTACAGCAAAATAGCCATGACCAAAACCAAACTCCCTGCCGAAGCCAAGCATTTAGCCTGGTTAGATCTGGACAAAGACGAAGGACAGGAATACTGGATAGCCATGAACCTTGCCGGAGAATACGCCAGTGCAAACCATCACGAGATCCACAACAAAATAGCCCGTGCCTTAGGTGTTAAACCTATAAGCATGATTGAGAACCACCACAACTTTGCCTGGAAAGAGCAATTGGCCGATGGTACCGAAGTAATGGTGCACCGTAAAGGCGCCACCCCGGCGGGCGAAGGCGTGTTAGGTATTATCCCCGGCAGCATGAGCACGCCTGGGTTTTTAGTCCGTGGCAAAGGCGACGCTGCCAGCATTAACTCCGCCAGCCACGGTGCGGGCCGTGCCATGAGCCGAAGCGCGGCTTTTAAGGTATTAGATAAGGAAGTTATTGCTGCCAATTTAATTGATAAACGTATTACCCTAATGGGCAGCGATATGGACGAAGCGCCAATGGCCTACAAGGATATCCATGCTGTAATGGCCGCGCAGCATGACCTCGTAGAGGTATTGGCTAAGTTTGAGCCGAGGATAGTAAGGATGGCGGACGCGAGGGAGAAGCCGGAAGATTAAGGTCGCCGGCTTCTTCCGCATCTTCTTTCCGAGGAACCAAGCAATTCTTAGAAGGCGAGCCTGTTATTCCGAACTACAAGTGAGGACACTTACAGTAGCGAAGGTCAACTTAATCCAATTTATCTGATAAATTATTGTTAACATTAGAGTTTTACTGTAAGTTTAACTACTTGACGTAGTTTGGAGCTAGCGTTAATGTTTCAAACTATGTTATGAGTAAAGTATTGCCAGTTAACCACCTTCGTGAAACCCTTTTATATCAGGAATTAATAAAACGACATAATCTGGATACGGAGGTACTGATAGCTAATATTGTCACGGTCTGTGATGAAGCTTGCAGCCGGGCAAAATTAATTCCTAAATATTTTCCTGAATTTACGCTTCACGATCAGACACATTTTTTAAGGGTTACACAATTAATGTCACTGGTTATCGGACGTTCAATTCAGCAGTTAAATGATGTTGAAATCACGTTGCTTATTTTATCGGCTTTTTTTCACGATCAAGGCATGCTTTTTTCGGATATAGAATTTGCAGAGATTGAAAAGGATGATCAATTCACTATTTTCAAAGAAAATTGGTTTATAGATCATCCCAATTATTTCGAAACTAAATCACAGGCGGAAGATCGCACGATATCACCGGCAGAAGCCGCTCGTGTTTCCAAAATTGTTCATTCCCTAGAAGCCGCTATGCTAACGGATTACCTGCGTGTAAATCATGGTCAGCGCTCCTTTGATTTGATAAACGAAACTTATGCCCAAGATAAGCGGCTGGAAATAGGTGGCATGAATTTGAGCCACATATTGGGGGTGATTTGTCTGTCACATACCCAGTCCTGCGAATGGATTACGCCGGAAAATGGTTTAAACTTTGATGAAAATATCGGCACTTATAGAGTAAATACCGCGTTTGTAGCGGTCGTTTTACGGCTCGCTGATATCCTGGATTTTGATGCAGACCGTACACCGGACGTTTTATTCAGATCCATCCATTTTACAAGTCCTGTGAGTGTAATCGAATGGCAGAAACACCGAAGTGTTCAGGGCTGGGAGATTTCGCCGAATATGATTCGCTTCACAATGGCTTTTGAACATCCGGTTTATGAAAAATCTGCACGGAATTTTTTGGATTGGATCGACTATGAGTTGACAGTGGCGCACAAACTGATCAGAAATTCCCCAAAAGACATTATCGGTTACCAATTAAATATTCCGGAGAAAACAAACAGAGATAGATTAACGGCCAAGGGCAATAAATATATTTTTAATGATATAGAATTTAGCTTGTCCCGGGATGAAGTGGTCAAACTATTAATGACCAATAATCTATATAAAAGCCCGTCCCTATTTATACGAGAACTTTTACAAAACTCTCTTGATGCGCTGAGACTACGGAAAGCTAATTTTCAAAAGGATGGGCTGACATGGGATCAGGGTAAAGTTTTTTTTCATCATTATATTGACCAAAACGGTGAGCACATCGTTGAATGTGTGGACAATGGCTGCGGTATGGATGTGGAAGTCATTTCCAAATTTTTCGGCAAAGTCGGCCGAAGCTATTACCGCTCCCCGGAATTCCAGCGGCATCGATTGCGACTAAAAGAAAAGGGCGTAGATTTTGAACCATGCTCCCAATTCGGTATTGGATTTATGTCCTGTTTTATGATTGGCGACCGCATCGAAATCTTTACTAGAAAAGATTATGGCGCTGGTAAAGAATTAGGAAAACCGCTTAATATCGAAATCAATGGATTGGGGGGGTTAATGGTCATACGTGAAGGTCAAGGAAATCAACCAATTGGAACGACCATTAAAGTGTATAACCGTGAGCGCCCCTTAATTTACGATAGCTATTCCGATAATATTCGCTTACTTCTTGTTCTTAACGGTTATGTTTTGGCAAACGATTTTCTTGTTGAAGCAAAATGTGATATTCCTTCCATTAGGGGCACCGTTAGTATTGAGCCTATCATCGACAAAAAAACAACCTTTTTAGAAGAACGGAAAGTCGCTGCAATCAGAACATACGAAATAGACCTTAGAACGATTAATCCGAATTTATATGGTTATTTGCGCCAAAGTTTTCTGATTGACTCTGATGGTAAACTTTGTCTGGAAAACGATGAAGCTAAATGGATTATCGCCGGAGACAATGATTTTAAAGATAAACCTCTGCGAATAGCCCTTCAAACTAAGTCAACCGGAGAATTTCATAAATTCGGCCATCATTTTAGAGAAGAACATTCAGTCTGCCTAGACGGCATACTAATCAGCGGGGCTCCCGGACGATCTTTCCATGAGCGATATGAAATGATGGATTTAGGATGGCGGAATCCGATGGTTCATAGTGAACATCCTTTTACAATAGATGTCAGAGGTGATATTAAGCCAGAAATCACTCCTGCGAGGGAGCAACCGGAAAGTAGCGGTCTATTCAACCAACCTTCAGGCTGGCGCCGTTTGCAGTATTTTTTAAGTCTTGGCAGTGGCGATCTTTGGGAGCAAGTCCTTCAGGAAACAAAATCGTCTGAATTATTCTGGCAACTTTTGCTTATTTACAGAGGCTCACCACATAACGTATTTTCCCATTCTATTAAACGATATCTTTCGCTTCCTACCAGCGAAGGCTCCTGGATTAAGATATCCGATATTAATATTGTAAGAATTGCAGATGATACCATATTTGTAGAAACTTATGATAAAAAAAATCATATCATCGAACTTCCGGAAAATATTACCAAATTTAATAAAACTGAGAACACACCTATTGACTGGACTTATTGGGTTCAAAACATTTTAACCGGGCTTTGCCAAATCCAATTACTGAATGACGACCTCGTCTTGATGCTGAGAAACGACTTTGAACCTTTAGAACGACCTAACGATATTAAAATCAGAGCTGCGCACAGCAACTGCAGATGCCTTAAATTCACCGGCTTGGACAAAACTTACCTTTGTGCGACCAAATTTGATGAAATTGTAAACTTGGAAAGTCCCATTGTACAACTCGGATATGACACTTATCTCAATCAAAAAAAAGATAATTTACAAGAGTTTGCAGCATCTCTCATCTTGGTGGTTCCCAGTTTCATCCGGGATTTAAAGCAAGCAAACAGGGAGATCACGTTACAGTTAAAAGGTCGATCACTCAAATTCTTAGGTGCTAAATATTTACGAGTGAATTGGAGTAGCTATGATACCCATTTCATGCCGCCTTACAATATATACGTAAACTCTGAAAACACTTTGAATGTTACTGACGAAATATTGAGAAGTTGGGCGGACCAAGTAATTAGTGATGAAGATTAGTTTTGAATTATATATTAAGCTCATATCGCCATGAATATGATTACATAATACAATAGGCTATTAGTCAATAAATTAAATACTCACAGTGTGATGTTCAGGCAGGTTCACGAATTGAAAACAGGATTGACAATTAACACTGTGATTTTTCTCTCCGTGAGGGATAGCAGTGGATACCCGCCCGGCACATAAGGCCTGCAGACGTATGAACAGGTAGCCCGGCCCGTAAGGATACTCCAAAATCCACTCCCACTGCTCGAAGTTTCCATCCCTGATGTAACATGGAACTAATTATCAGGTGCAAAAAAAGTCGTTTCAGGGGCGAAAAAGTCGTTTTGCAGCGCTTGGCTGAAGTTGAAAACTTCTATTTAACATATCAAGCTGTATTCCAAGCATTTAAATAAAAACTAAAATGTATTTTTCTTTATATCGTTAATAATCAATTATTTACAGAATGTTCACGAGCGTTCATGGCCGTGAACGTGAACACGCCATTGCCCTTAAGAAAAGGTTACCTAATAGATCTACCTTTGTTAATCCAGCTGTATATAAATCACAGCTTCTCCATCGGTTAACTGCATAGCCGGGCCTATACCACTTTTAGGGCGCAGGGTACATTGGAAGTTAAGCTTTATTTTTATCCGTTCGGGTACACCGGGTTGGGCGGGTATAATAGTTCTGGATATTACGTTTAAAAAACTGTTAGTCTGGAAGCCTTCGGTAGTGTACTCCACTTTATTCTTGTCTATATATTGTACAAAAATATCTTTAGTGCCAATATTTGAATTGCCGCTTGGCGCAAAAACCTGCTCGCCTGTTTTAACAAAATTCTCAAACGCCAATTCCCGGTCATCAAACCCTACATAATGAAAGGTTTGGAAGTAAAACGTAATGCGGGGCTCGTTAACCATAAACACCTCCGCATTTGTTATCGACCCGCCGTATGAACCCGTAATAACATCTCCATTTATTGTTGTATTGTTGGTTATACCCTCTGCCCAGTGGGCGCGCGGCTCGTCTACAGGCCAGGTAAGCTGTATATTATTTATTTTACCTTTAAAATAATACTCTGCCAAACCTACATTGCCGTTCCCGCTGCCAGGTTCGGTCCCACCATTGCCTGCAGCTGGCAGGTTTGGCGTGTAACCGTCGTAATTAATACCATCTTTTTTACAGGCGGTAAATAGCCCTGTAAGCAACAATACAAACAACGATAATTTTAAAGCTTTCATTTAAAATCTAAGGTACTCATTATTAACAAATTCACCTATTGCGGCGACTATGTATAATGTTAAATTTAAACACCATATTGGGATATGAATAAACATGTATTACTGGTAATACTTTTCTTTGCAGGCCTCCTAATTTCGGCCATAAACCCGCACGATTATTTCACATGGATATTGGAAGTGTTCCCGGCGATACTTGGGTTTATAGTGCTGGCGCTTACCTACAAGCGTTTTCGGTTTATTATCTTACCTATGTTTTTATCCTGTTGCACTGCTATGTGCTATTCATTGGCGGCCATTACACCTATGCAGAAGTACCGGCCTTTAACTGGCTGCGCGATACCTTTCACCAGGTACGTAACAATTACGATAAAGTAGGCCACTTTACCCAGGGCTTTGTGCCTGCTATGATAACCCGCGAACTTTTCATCCGCCTTGGCGTAATACAAAAAAGAAACTGGATGGCTTTTTTAACCGTGTGCGTTTGCACAACCATAAGTGTGTTGTACGAATTTTTGGAGTGGTTTGTATCGGTCGCGTCGGGCCAATCCGGCGATTCATTCCTGGGTACGCAAGGCTATGTTTGGGATACCCAGTCGGATATGTTATACGCCATGATAGGTGCGATATGCATGGTAATATTGATGGCTAAATCCCAGGACAAAGCGATCAGTAAACTACAGGCAGCTTAATTTTTAATAATGGTTAAGTATCACCTACCCCGTAAAAACTTCAGTATCGCTCAAGGCTTATAAAGTGTACAAAAGATTAGCAGGCAAAAGCAGCACACCAATTAGCTGGGGGTTACCGGCCGGGCTGGATGAATTGGCCGTAAGCGTATAGATTACCTTTTTGTTTACAATATTACTCGTAATAGCCCTGTCCGGGTTTACAGGTAAGTAATGTGCTATTTTCACCAATATCGTTTTTGAGGTCGATTGAAGTCTTAAGCACACATTGATACTATCTGCAACAACTAAAGCAGTGCAAACCAGCAAAGGCGGGCGGGCAGCATTAACAAAAGGCGCGCGAACTGCCTTTGCAAGCAAGCCCGGCGACAATAGCTTATTATACACACATGGGCTAAACCAGGGGCTGTAGTTTTTTCATGAAATAAGAACTATTGATATCGATGTAAAGCAACGGATAATAGGCAGGCTTGTACAGGGTTTAACAACCCTTTATACAGGGTGCTATCAGCTAAAGGTAAACCACGTATAATTAAGCCGTTTCTTCACAACCACAGGGTGTATTAACTCATAGTACAGGGTCAAAAAAGTTTTGGAAAATTGGGTACCAGGGTTAAGGGCATAAACCATTTACCTTGTGCGATGCGTTATTTTCGTTGCGCACCAAATAAATAAACTATAGGTTTTTATGATAAATTTTGGCTTTGCCATGTGCCCATTATTGATACATTTACAATATCGGCACGCCGAAAACGTTTTTTATAATTACCAAACCAACAAAACATGAAGTTTTTAAGGACATTTTATTTGCCCATAGTAATTGTAACTGCCATAGCTGTGTTACCGGCGTGTAAGGCAAAAAAGCCAATTGTTAAAGCACCCGAGCCGGTAGCAGAAACAAGGCCAACACCTGCGCCTACACCGCCACCTGCGCCGCCGGCACCAACACCGCCACCTGCCCCTGTTGAAAAACCCGACTATAATTTTAAAAACATCCAGTTCGAGTTTAACTCGGGTATATTAAAAACTGACGCTTACCCTGCATTAGATAAGGCTGCTGCCGAAATGAAAAAAGACGCCTCTGTAAAATTCATACTGAACGGTAACTCATCTGCCGAAGGCACCGATGAGCATAACATGTTCCTGTCTGTAGAGCGCGCGAACGCGGTAAAAACTTACCTGGTTAATACCGGTGTAAGTGCCGATAACATTGCTACAAAAGGCTATGGTGAGAGCAAACCTATAGAATCCAACACGACAGAAGCGGGCCGTGCATTAAACCGCCGCGTAGAAATAAAATTACAATAACCTTTGTTTTAGTTAAGTGTGAGGGGCCGGGCATTTTTAAATGCTTAGCCCCTTTTTTGTTGGCGGCGAAGTTTACTTTGCTATCTTTATAAAGCAAAAACCTCACACAACACCTATTGGAACAACACATCTACAATAAATTACATGCCGATGGCTACCTAAGCGATGCCTCGTTCGAAAAGATAAAGGAAAAACACGCCACCCGGTTATTCTCTGTACACTGGGAATTAAAAATACTGCTTTACCTGGGTGTTATGCTGCTAAGCGGCGGATTAGGCACACTTGTTTATAAAAACATCGATACCATTGGGCACCAGGTAATTTTAGCGTTTATCGCTTTGCTGTGCATAGGGTGCTTTGCCTATTGCATCAAAAACAAGCTGCCGTTTAGCAAGGGCAAGGTAAAAGCGCCAAACACGGGGTTCGATTATGTTTTGCTGCTGGGGAGTATCAGCATGGCTACATTTGTGGGTTACCTGCAATTTCAATACAATGTATTTGGCACCAATTACGGCCTGGCAACTTTTATTCCTATGGTAGCCCTGTTCTTCATCGCCTACTATTTCGATCATTTAGGCATCCTGAGCATGGCCATAGCCAGTTTAGCTTTATGGATGGGCGTATCAGTTACACCAAAAACGCTGCTTGCCTACGGTACATTTAACAGCAGAGAGATCATTTTTACCTACGTGCTTTTCGGGGCGATATTGTTGGCTGCCGCTTATTGCACAGGCCGGTTCCAGATCAAAAAACACTTCAAATTTACTTATCACCACTATGGCGTACACGTTACATTTATAGCCCTACTAGCCGGTTTTTTTGAATATTACAACAGCGGCAACAGTTACTTATGGCTGTTGGCAGTATTTGCACTGGTAGCCTATATTTACCTGGATGGGTTTAAAGAGCATTCCTTTTACTTTGTATTGTTAAGTATTTTGTATGGCTACTTTGCTGCCTGCTGCTTATTTGTAAAGTTGGTGGTTAGTAACGATGCCCGCGAAGGCACATTCGAGTTACTGTTGATACTCTTTATTTTATCCGCCGTGGCATTAATATATCTTATTGCATATGTTAACAAAAAAATTAAAGCCGATGATCATCTATAACAAAGAGTGGCTGCACAACATGCGGGTTGTCGATCTGCTAAAAACCGATCTGAGGAACGGCAGCATAACTCCCGAAGAATTTACAGCTATCAGGTCGGCACACCCCTATTATTTTTATTTACCACGATTGGTGATCCGCGTGGGGTTGTTCATCCTTACACTGATAATCGCTTCATTCGGCACGGGGCTTTTAAGCCTGCTTGGTTTAAGCACGCACATGATCGAATCGCCGGGCTGGCCTATCTTTTTGGGGATAGTTTGTTATGCGGCTTTAGAATTTTTTGTACGAGAAAGAAGCTACCTCCATTCGGGTGTAGATAACGCACTGCTGTATTACTCGGCTTGTTTATTTGGCGGTGGCTTAATATGGATGATCTCTAAGATGTATTATTCCGCTGGCGATAACCTGTTATGCGCTATACTTATCTGCCTGATGTGCGTTTACTTAACCCTGCGTTTTGCAGACATGCTTACCACCTTAACCGCCTGTGCTTCATTTTTCGCGGTGGTGTACTTTGCCTGGGCAAAGGCAGGGCCTTTGGGGCTGGCAACCATGCCTTTTATAATGATGATAGCCGCGGGCGGCGTATATTATTTACTGACCCGTTTGAGCGATGATCCGAAATGCATTAATTATAAAAACTGTATTGCCGGTGCCGAAATTATCAGCCTGATAACGCTTTACGCGGCAGGCAATTACTTTGTGGTGAACCGCTTGAATAACATGCTTAACAACCTAGACGATAGCCACACAAGCATCCCGTTCGGTTTTATCTTCTGGCTGTGGACTATGCTGGTGCCGGTTGCTTACGTACTCATTGGAATCCGTAAAAAAAGTGCTACGTTTTTACGGATGGGGATGATTTTGGCGGGAGCCTCTATAGCCACCTTCCGCAACTATTACCATTTACTACCTATCGAGGTAATGCTTACCCTTGCGGGGATGATACTGCTGGCTGCATCGTACACTATCATCAAATATTTAAAAACACCACGCAACGGCATTACCTACGCCGAACCCGAAGAACTTAGCGAGATGGACAAACTAAATATAGAAGGGCTGATAGTGGGCCAGGCAACATCACACTTGCCAACCCATGCACTACACCAAACCAACCGCTTTGGCGGTGGCTCGGGCGGCGGTGGCGGCTCAAGCGGGGAATTTTAGCCAAAATCCATGAAAAAGTTAAAGCTATTATTAGGCGTTGTTTTGGGCATCACTGTCTTATACTTTTGTAACAAGGCTCATTTAAATTATCAAGACAAACAGCTGTTTATTAAACTAACAGGCATCTCGAAATTTGAAATGATATCTGATGTACGTGAGTCCCAATATTTTTATATGGTAGCCGACATTACGCCTGCTGATAAAAAGAATATCTTAAAACAACACTACTTTAAACCAGCACCTATAAATTTAAATGGCAATATAGATCACGCACTGCATTTTATATACGAAAATGACTACCTATATTATTTAGAAGATTTTGGCCATGGTTATCTTGGATACGTCTTATACTTGGTATCAAAAAGAGAAGATAAAATTATTGTATATACGAATTATGCGGACTGAAATTACTTCTTCACCAAATCTGCCGGACTAACCGGGTTGCTTAATAAATGGCCAAACAGTTCCCAGCGTTTGGCGGTATCTTTTGCAGTGCCGCCGTTGTGTTCAATATAGCCTTTAACCAGGTCCTGCCCGTAGTTGTAGTTTATAACGTAGCTGCGGTATTTTTTGATAAAGCTGATAGATTTATCGGCTGTTTCATCATTCATCAAACAGTATTTCCTCAGGTAGCTGCGCGCTTTGCTTTCGCTCATGGTTTCGTTTATCAAGCCGCGGGCGGCCTCGTTACGGGCATAGTTTAAGCGGCCTTTTATCGCCAATGCCTTAAAATACATATCTATCCCCGCGGTATCTAAACCGGCAAGCGGCAACAAGGTAGTCTTAGCAAATTTCACTTTATCATCGCCGGGGAAGGCAACCTCGATGCCATAATTTGCGCTTCCCTCGGCAATAAGCGATCGCGGGCTAAACAACGGGTAAAGTGAGACCTCCACCCATCCCCTGTCGTGATAGAGGTTTTTTTCCAGCAGCATATTGTACACGTGGTGGCCGGGGTAACTTTCGTGGCTGCCTACGTCAATGGCGCGGTCAATAAATATCTTCAGGTCAGTGTTAATTTGTACCACACTTTGATATTTGCCTTTGTACCAGTTGTAGCCGTTCCAGGGTTTATTGGTCACAAACTCAAGTGTAAAGTTTTCGCCGGCGGGCAGTTTGTAGTGGGCAAGGGTACGTTTACGCGCTTCGGCAATGGCGGCCTTCATTACCGCATCCAGTTTATCTTTGGGGATGATAAATTTGTTTGCCAGTTTCTGAAACCTGTCGTTAAGGTTGCCATTACCCGGCAGCATGCTATCCAGTTTATCTATATCGGCCTTAAAAAATTCTTCGGCATAAGATGGCGCCGCAACACCAAACAACTCGCGCGATTCCTCGTCAAACGAACGGTATTCGCCCCCGTAGATCCTAACACGGCGGCCGAAGGCGATCAGCTGATTGTACATCCAGTTAGCGCGGATCTTATTTGAATCAACGGTCGACCTGTCAGCAACTACCTTAATATCGTTCATCAGGCTGTTAATGTTAGCCAGGATGCTATCCCGCGGGAAGGTTTTATCCGTAATTTCTTTTGGTTTAAGCGAATCGGGGCCGTAGTAAGCATCCACAAAATCGCCGTCGTACTGCCCAATGGTAAGGCCAAGGGTTACATAATCCTGCGCCAGTTTATTTAGTTTTTTACCTTCAACCGTATCGGCCGGGTTTTGCTTACAGGCAAGCACAAACAATACAGGTATAAGCAGCAATAACTTTTTCATGGGGCAGGTATAAATGTGCCGCGAAGTTAAGAAATCCTTTTAAGGTGGGCAGAATGCAATTGTAATTCAACCCTCAACTTTTGCCACGATATAACCTTTCGCTTTGGATTTTCAGGCTCAGATGGCTATAATTGCGAAATATTATCTTTTTCCATCCATCATGACAAAGCAAAAAGGATTTACAACCACCCTGTTACATGCCGACCGCCTTCGTAAGCCGGAATTTGGCGCTTTACACCAGCCCATACATACCGCGGTTACCTGGGGTTTTGATGATGTGCAGGGCCTTGTGGATGTTTTTCAGAATAAAGCAAAAGGCTTTGCCTATTCAAGGCAGGGCAACCCTACTACCGCCGCTTTAGAAAGCAAGGTAACCATGATGGAAGGCGGCTTAGCGTCTGTAAGTTTTGCTACCGGGATGGCGGCTATTATGGCAACCGTTTTTGCCCTGGTGAAACAGGGCAGCCATATTGTTGCAAGCAGCTACCTGTTTGGCAATACCCGCAGTGTGCTGCAAACGTTTACAGAAATTGGACTTGATATTTCTTTTGTGGATGCTACATCAGTAGATGAAGTAAAAGCGGCCTGCAAGGATAATACCTGCATGGTAATGGTAGAAACCATTGCTAATCCCGCCACCCAAATTGCCGACCTTGCGAACATTGGCGACCTATGTGCCGATAAAGGATATATTTACGTAGTGGATAACACCATGACCTCGCCATACATCTTTCAGCCAGTTACGGTTAAGGCATCATTGGTGATCAACTCGTTAACCAAATATATTGGCGGCCATGGCAACGCGCTTGGCGGCAGCGTTACCGATACGGGCTTATACGATTGGGCTAACTATCCCGGCATTGCCCCTATCATCCGCGAACAAATAAAACCGGATATGCAGGGCATTACCCAAATTCGTAAACGCGGCCTGCGCGATGGTGGCGGCACACTTGCCCCGGAAGCAGCACACAGTATATCGGTAGGTGCCGAAACCCTTGCTTTAAGACTTGAACGTGCTTGTGGCAACGCAGGTGCTTTAGCCGAATACCTACAGGGCCACCCGCTGGTTGATAAGGTTTACTACCCGGGATTAAAGGACCACCCGCAGCACGAACTTTCTAAAAAACTTTTCCGCTACCATGGCGGGCTAATGAGTTTCGCGTTGAAGGATGGCGTTGATATTTTCGCGTTTTTGAACCGCCTGCAGGTGGTGATAAAAAGCAGTAACCTTGGTGATACCCGCACACTGGCCATTCCCGTTGCGCAAACCATATTTTTTGAACTTGGGGCTGATAAACGCGCCGAAATGGGGATCCCAGAAGGGATGATCCGCCTATCTGTCGGTATCGAGGATCGCGAAGATCTGTTAGAAGATTTTAAACAGGCATTGGATGCCGCTTTATAAAGCAGTTAGCATAACAAAAAAGGCAAATGATTATTCTCATTTGCCTTTTTTATTACCTTATTGCCTGCACGTGTGCTTTAACGGGCACAACTGAAGCGCGTGCAGGTTGGTTACCGCATTTGCCCAGCAAGGTGTATATCACAATAAATATAACAATGGTTGACAGGCAACCGCCGCCCAGCTTTTTAGCGCCCCAGGCAGCTATTATTCCTCTAAAAAAATTATTCATATATCGGTAACATACATTTTGGCAGATGGTTTTTATAGATATTATCATCTGTATCTAATACCTGCATACTTGTATATTTATTTAAGCGCAAATATTTAGCTTAGCTGCCATCTGCACACAAATGATAAAAGCTTATAAATTATACACCGGCGACGACGGCCACTCGCATATCCAAACAGGCACTATAACCGAGGGCGTTTTAAACCAGGCATCGGCCATTAGGTTTAAGGAGTCCCCGCCGCATTCGTTTTACGACTGGCACAACGCCCCTGCCGACCAGTACGTAATCACCCTATCTGGCACGCTGGAGTTTGAAACTATGCCCGGCGAAACATTCATTTTAAAACCAGGCGAAATTTTAATAGCAATGGATACCACAGGCACCGCCCATAAATGGAAACTGATAGATGACGCCCCCTGGGTGCGCGTTTATATACCTTTCGACAGGTCGCAACCGATACCATTCATCCCCGACGAAGTATAACTATGGTTGGTTATTTTCACCATAAAGGTTGCTTGCCATTAATTACATAACTGTCTGTTACACTTTAAAAACCCGCAGGTAAAAATCATGAAGTGATACCGTTATTTATTGCACTATCGGTGTTTTTGTATCGGCGATGATATTGTTCAATAACTCATTATTGTAGGGTGCAATATCCTGCACGGTGCGCGATGGATAGCGTTTGGTATCAAACTTACCCGTCCAGTTGGCGTTTTTGGCGCCGCCTATCAGTATGCCTGTATTGCAATGGCTGATGCTGTTGTTTTTTACCTTGCAATCACTGGCGGCGATATAAAAGCCGGTATCTATCTTACCCTTCGCCATGCCATACATTAGCCTGATGGCGATGGGGAGATTTTTAAAGTTGTTATTGCTGATGGTATGCCCCGTACCGTTTACCCTGATGCCGCCAATACCGCCCTTAAACCGGTTACTATCAACCAGGCATTCGTGCCCGCCACGCATTACCAGTTCGCCGTGGCAATTTTCAAAGTAGTTATTGATGTATTTATTACCCGATGCCTTGTTGCTGACCACCTCGGGCTCGCCGTTGCAACGGATAAAAACGGTTGTCCCGAACGGTAGCATAGGCGTAGCAGTTACCCAGCAGGATGGGGTCCTGCCCTATTTGTACACACTCGCCGCCGTTGTTGCCTTTCCAGGTAACGCTGTCCTTATTCATAAAGGTGTTATGATCTACCAGCGAGTGCAGCGGCATGGTCGCTTTACCAACCCTCACCTGCACATCCATGTTGTTTTTGTTGCTGATGAACCGGCTATGGTCAATCCGGTTATTATCCCCATCACCGGAGATCACCACTATCGGCATAAACTGACTATTGACGCTGATCTTCGTAAAAAAACAATCAGTTACCCGGCAGTTTTTGGTGGCATTCAGCTGGATCAGCACAACATCTTTCCCCTGGTTTTTAAATAGCTGGCAATCCTCAAACTTTAACCCTTTCAATAAAATGCAACTCCCCAAAATATGAAATATTGATTGATGTACCTCACCCGAGAATATCACCTTATCCTTGCTCTCCGCCCGGATGATAACCGGTTTATCTGCCGTTCCATTGGCGTTAATGGTAACCGCCCAATTGGTATAAATTCCATTTGCGATCACTATTTCATCGCCGGGTACAACTGTAGCCGCGGCCTTTGTAAACCCGTCCGGCGACTTTACTTTATAAACCTTGCTAAAACTTAATTGAACAGCAAGCAGGCAAAATAAAATGGATAGTGTCTTTTTCATAAGGGCGGGGTAAATAAATTAAACCAAGCCCATAATTACGGGCCTGGTTCACTCAAATTATTGTACTAAAACTTACTCAACTATTTTATCTAAAGGGGGAACATTATTTTCGGAACCCGAATAACCTTTGTTTTGATTGATATGCCCGTTAATGTTCAGGTCGATCTCTGATTGAGGTATCGGCCACAAAACGTGATAAGGCGAAATGGTATAGTGGTTGCCGGAGTTGGTTGTAACATTAGGATTTTTGTAGAAATCGTTCTTCTCCATTATCCTGTCGTAAAAAAAGTTATTGGTAGCAAACGTGCCCACCTGGTAAGTTTTACCATTGTACGCCGCTTTACCGGTTTGGGCAAAAATGAAGGCGATACGAGTAAGCTCGGTTTTACGCGGCTCTTCCCAGTAAAGTTCGCGTTGGCGCTCATCCAGTATGGTGCCTATGTTTACCTTGCTGTCATCGGTAAGCAATGCGGCATTTGCACGTGCCCTTACTTTGTTAATATCAGCCATTGCCAAGGCGGTTTGGCCTTTCCACCAGTAAGCTTCGGCACGTAACAGGTAGGTTTCTGCCAAACGGAACACATACCAATCTGTATTGGTACCACGTGGCGGGCTCCACCATTTGTCGACCGCTGTTTTGCCAGAGCCTATAAACACTTTGTAGTGCGGCCAGCCAAACCACGCGCGGATAGTATCTTTCGCACCATTCAGGAAACGCTGGTTTACATTTGCGGCAGTATATTGCTCCAGGTTTTTACCGTACCAGGCAGGGTCGGATGTTTTAAGCCCCGGTTGGTTGTAAACCAGGTCGGTCATATCTGCCCACATGCCTTTTACATGGCGTAAGTCGGTATTGTCCGTCCAGATGTATTTGGTAGCGTACGGTGTACCGCGCATACGGCCAATACCACGGCCATACAAAAGTGTAAGCGGGAATTCCTCTATAATTTTATCAGAGATGCCCGGTTTTAGCGCGCCCGGTGTAAGGATGGTTCCATTATGCCACATAGGCACACAGTTACGCATCACCTGCGAGCCGTTTGTGGTAGCGCCCTCTAAGGCTTCGCGGTCTATCACCACGTAAAGTGCTTCGGTGTTTGAAGCGATAGCCTTATTCTCGGGGCGGTGCAGGTCCCAAACAACATTTTTGGTAGCATCGCCTGCAACAATACCAAAGCGGTTTGTCATTAAGGCGTACGGGCCGTTTATGGCAATGTTCGCAGATGCGATGGCATCATCAAACAAACCTAAAGCCAGGTTAATTTTGGTTAGCAAGTGGGCAGCAGCACCTTTGGATGGTTCGCCTTTGTTGCCATTGTCTACCAGTTTGGTTATCGCAAATTCGAGGTCGGTTTTCATCTTTTTAAGGATCACGATGCGTTGCGTGCTTACGAAAGCGGTGTTTACGATAGTCTCTTCCTTAAGTAGCAACGGCACATCACCAAACTCGTGCACTAAGCGGTAATACCGGTAGGCACGGTGAAAATAAGCGCCGGCTAAAACTTTGTTCTTGTCATCATCAGATGGCCAGGTAACATCATTTATTCTGGTGATGATAACGTTTGCATCGTGCACACCCTGCCACCAAACCTGCCAATAACGGCCTATTTTGTTAAAGTCGTCGCTATTTAAGTTAGCGGTTGGCGTAATGCGGATGTTTAGGTCCTGCGCCGGGGTGGTTTTATCGGTGGTACCTTCTACTGCGGCATCCGTAAATATCGACTCGGTAAGCATTGGTGCCGAATCGCCGAAGAACTCGAACCTGATGCCCAGGTTTAAATTAAGCAGCAATGCCCTGAATGCGCCCGGGTTAGTTAAAGTATTGCCTGGTGTAAATTTTGATGGCGCCTCGGGAAACAGGTCGCTTCGCTTGGTACAGCCGCCGGCCGCAAGCATGGCAGTTACGGCAAACACGGCTATTATATTTTTATTGATCTTTTTCATGTTCTATCTGAATTTCCTTTAAACTTAAAAAGTGACACTGATACCTGCGGCCAAAAATCTTGGGGTTGGGCCGCTGTTTTGTGGGTCCCACAATGGCCAGTCGGATGCTACGGCCACGTTGGTAGCGTTTACGAAAAGCTTAGCGCTGCTCATGCCAACGCGTTTGATCAAAGCCGGGGCAAATGTGTACCCTAACGATACGGTTTGCAGCCTTACAAACGATGCTTTGCGCCATACATTAATGGTTGTACCCGATGAGCCTGAGTTTAGGCGGGCGTAATCATTAATAGGGTTATCAGGTGTCCAGTATGGTAATACGTACGAGTTCATGCGGCCGTAGCCTACGCTGCCCGCGTTATTGGTTGCCTGGTTAAACTGCTTTAACTGGCCAATGCTTGATACCAGCATGAACGAAAAATCGAAATGCTTAAAAAAGTTGAAATCGTTACGTAACGACCAGTTGAACCTTGGCGCTGTAGAACCCAGGAAAACCTTATCATCGTTGGTAAATTTAAAGTCGCCGTTCATGTCCTGCAACTTAAAGTCGCCCGGTACGGCACCATATTTTTTGGCTTCGTCAAGTTCCGGCGTTTGCCATACCCCCTGGATCTTGTAATCCCAAACGGCATCAATATCGTGGCCTACAAACCAGCCGTTACCACGGTCGTCGTTCTCTTTGGTGATGTCGTTACCATTAGCATCTTTTGTTTTGTACTCGCCATAAAGGTGTTTGATCTTGTTACGGTTTAAATAGAATGTACCGGTAGCGCTCCAGTTAAAGTTCCTGTTCTGGATTATCTTACCTTCTATCAATACCTCTATACCCTTGTTATTAACCTCGCCAATATTGGTGTACAGGTTTGAGGTAGCCAGGCCCTGCAATTGCAGCAACTCGCGTTTTACGATAAGGCCGGTTGTTTTACGGTTGTAAACATCTATCGAGCCGCTAAGGCGATTATTGAAGAAACCAAAATCTAAACCTAAGTTAGGGCCGGTTGTACGCTCCCAGGTAAGGTCGTTGTTTTGTAATGATGTAATTAAGATGCTGTTGTTATTTACCACTGTGCCATCCGGGCCAACAGTTGGGTATTTGTTACCACTGATAACAGCTAAAGCAAGGCTTGGGTCGGCAGTACCGCTAACTAAACGGTTACCGTTGGTACCGTAACCAAAGCGCAGTTTACCATAGTTAAGCCATTTAAAGAAATCTGTTTTAAAGAAGCTTTCCTCGCTGAATGTCCACGCTACGGCTGCATCCTGGTAGTTTTGGCGCGGCCTTTTTAAACCGAACGGCGAGAAACCATCCCGGCGGGCAGTAAACGTAAAATTATATTTACCTAACAGGTTGTAGTTGATACGCCCCATTATCGCGTCGGCGTTGTAAATGCGGTCATCGCTGCTTTCTACAGGTAATGTACCGCCGCCAATGTTGTGGTAACCTAAAACATCGCTTGGGCTAAATTGCGAGTTATTGGTACGGGTGTACCAGGTTTGGTATTTTTCTTTATTTAACAGGAATGTTGCATCAAAAGTGTGGATACCAAAGGTTTTGTTCCAGGTTAAAATATTATCGAGGTTATACCTGTAGCGTTGCTCCATAGAGCGGTAAGCTGTACCGGTAAGCCCGTTCACCGCTATCTCGTTAGGGTTTGCGCCTGGCCTGAAGAAGAAGTTTTTGTACGATTCGAATTGTGGCGAAAAGTTCAGCGTGTATTTAAACCCAAACGGAAGGTCTACCTTGGTAAACAGGGTTGTAAATAACACATTCTGCGTGTAAACATTACTATTGTAACGGTTACCTAAAAACGGGTTACGTTGATTTAAACCGCTGTCATCAGTAGCTATACGGGTTAAGCTGCCGTCTGGCTTGTAAACATCACCATAAGGCGATGACTGGATGATCTGCCCCCAATCGGCCTCGTTAAGGTCATACCCCGAAACATTGAATGGGTTGCTGGAATGGCTTTCATCGCGTACCGCGTACTGCGCGTTAACACCTACGGTTAAAAAGCTGGCGGCTTTTCCTTCCAGATTAACACGGAAACGGGTATTGTTGTAATCGCCACCTTGTATCAAGTTTTGGTTTTTGGTGAAGTTGCCCGAAAAGTAGTAGCTAACCTTATCTGTTTTGCCCGATAAACTCGCGGTGTAATCCTGGCGGACGCCATCCCTAAAGATCAGTTTAGACCAATCGGTAACTTTACCCGCTTTGTAATTTGTTATCTCGTTAGGGAACAAACCAAGGCGCTGCAGGTAAATATCAACAGGATCGCCGGTAGCACCCGATAAAAACTGGTCGAGCGTTACACCCGATGGCAGGTTTCTAGGGTCGCTGTAGAAATAGCCTGGTTTAGATGAGTTTGCACTCCGCTGCACATCAGACCGCCAGTGGAGGAAATCCTCGCCCTGGTAAAATTTCTGGTTTTGCAGCAACTGGGCAACACCTGTATTGGCATTAATGCTAACCACAGGGCCACCTGTTTTACCTTTTTTAGTGGTAATGGCAACCACACCACCGGCAGATTGCGCACCATAAACAGCCAAAGCACTTGGGTCGCGCAGCACATCTACCCTGTCAATGTCATTTGGGTTAATATCGGCAAGGTCACCAAAAAAGATCACCCCATCCAAAACTATCAATGGAGATACGTTACCCGATAAGCTGGCCTTACCCCTAATTTGCAGGTCGCCGGCGCCGCCACCTTTGGCAGAAGTATTTAGCCCCACCGAGATGCCTGGTACCGCGCCACGCAACACGTCGGTTACGCTGGTTGGATTATCGTTCTCAAATTTATCTGCCTTTACGCTGGTAATTGCGCCGGTTACATCTTTTACAGCACGTGTGCCATAGCCAATAACCACCACTTCGCTTAAATCGCGCGAGTTTGGCAATAATTGCACATTGTATTCGGTAGCGGCACTAACGGTTACTTCTTTTGGGTTGTAACCGATAAATGTGAATACCAATACAGCGCCTTCGTTGGCTTCTAACGAGTATTTACCGTTAGCATCTGTAGTGATACCTATTGTTGTACCTTTTATACGTACGCTTACGCCGGGCAATGGCAGGTTCCGCTCGTCGGTAACGGTGCCTGCGATTTTAGCCTGGGTTGCATCGGGGTTATTTTTTATCACCGCTTTTGCAGATCTTGCTTTCCAATCCGGGCGGGCTTTAGTGCTGTGCGCATAGGTGTTCCCGGCTACCACCAATAAGGAGATAGTGGTGAAAACAGCGTACTTTTTTAGTGTTTTTTGTAGAGGTCTATTCTTCATATTTATATGCTAAGAATTAAGTTTTCAAAAAAATTGGCAAAAGGAATCCCCTGCGTGTATTGCACCGCAAATTTTTGCTTCCGATAAGGGTTATCTGATTTTTTTAAAGGCTGCCGGGGTATGGCATCAGCGGTGAATTATATCACTGGCTTCCTGGGCTTTTCTTCGTCATTGGTTTTCTGGGGTTTAGTTAACACTGGTTTATTGGTTAGATTGGTTGTGAGATAAAAGGAATGTAGCAAGGTCTGTAGCCGCCTTGTCATTATCGAACTCTGCGGGCAGGCGTCCGTTTACGTATTCGTTGTAAAGCCAGGGGTCGCCAACGGCAAAAACGGTTCCCTTGCCATATTTTACAATGGCTGCTATTGTGGCACCGTTTGATGATTTTAAAATAGGTTTTGCTGTACCGGTTAGGGCTATGCTGCAAACATCTTTCATAAAAACTTTTCGGGCCGTTTTAAAGACGAAATTGTGGCGGATTAAAATCGCGCCGTCTTCAAAATGAGCATCGTCAATCACATGGTTTTGCATATCGTTATTAAAATGCAGGCCAAATTTTTTTGCAAGGATATTGAAGTGCGGCAGCTCCACATTGGCGCTATCGTTAGCCATCAGCACCAGTTTGCCGCCAGCCTTTACCCATTGGGCAATGTTATCGGCATCTGCTTTTTGGATATAATTTGGCGACGGATTTTCCTTTTTGCTATCAGGGTCTACAATGATATAAACGGATGTGCCTTTCAGGTTTGCAAGCGTTGGCGCAACCTCTAAACTATTTAAAACAGCACCCTGCGATTTGAAGATCCCGCCCCATTTAGAAAAACCTGTATTGGCGGTATCTTCCCATAAATAATGGTAGCGTTCGGGCTGCGTAGTTTTGTTAGCATGGGTTTCCCGGTTAAAGTAATAATCGAGCGTAACGGTTTGCCCCATCACCTTAACGGTAACAATTGAATACACGAAGAGTATTACAACAAACAGTTTGCGTTTCATTTCCCTAAAAAACTTATAATATGTTTACAGCGTTTATAATTGGTATATCTATAACTGCACTAACCAAAAATACCTTTGTTAGCTTAACCTTGTTGTAGTTTAGGCATATTTATTTACTACATCGTTTTCGCTACGTGATAGTTACGTAATATTTGGCGTGTGTAACCTTGTTCGGGCGGGAGCCGTCACAAAAATATTTAAAAACACTAAGGGGGAGTTTTAAATGAGCCGCGGACTATTTTGCTTTTGGGGCGGTAGAGTCGCGGGTTACCAACTGGGTCGGCAGCACAATTGTTTCAAATTCGTACACGGGGCGCTTGGCTAAAATAAGTTCTAAAAGCTTTTGGGTGGCCTTTTGCCCCATCTCGAAACCGGGCTGGTAAACCGAGCTGAGCGAAGGGTTCAGTACATCGGCAAGGGTTGTATTGGTGTACCCTATCAATGCAATTTCCTGCGGAATTTTGATCTTTAGTTTATTCATCAAAAACAGGGTGGTGGTGGTTATCCTGTCTGACGTAGTGAAGATGGCGTCGGGCTTATCGTCTACCGCAAGCAGATCGGCAAGGGCGTTCTCTATCTCGCCAATATCGCGGCCGCCATGCGGGCAATATTTAATGATGCTTTCGTCTATAGCAATGCCTGCTTCTTCCAAAGCTTTTTTATACCCGGCAAAACGCTCTTTGGTAATGGAAATATTTGGCGGGCTGGTAATGTGCGCTATCCTTTTATACCCCGAATCCAGCAGGTGACGGGTGGCATCGTAACCTCCTTTAAAGTTATCGGCAATAACTTTATGGGTGTCAATCTCGTCGGTTATCCGGTCAAAAAACACAATGGGCAAGCCCTGGCGGTGCAGGGTTTTCAGGTGTTCAAGGTCGCTGGTTTCTGTCGATAATGAGATCAGCAAACCATCTATAGAATGGTGGGTAAGCTGCCCAACGTTTTTTACCTCAATATCAAACGACTCGTGCGTTTGGGTGATGATGACGTTAAATCCCGCCTCGTAAGCAACAGATTCGATACCGTTTATAACTTGGGAGAAAAACTGGTTCTCGATGGTAGAAACCACAATACCAATTGATTTGCTGTGGCCCTGTTTAAGGCTTTGGGCAATGGGATTGGGGCGGTAATTATGCTCTTTGGCGTACTCGTTTACAACTTTTTTGGTATTCTCGCTTATCTCGTAACTATCCCGCAAGGCCTTTGAAACCGTAGACACCGAGAGGTTAAGCGCCGAAGCAATATCCTTAATTGTAATTGAGCTGAAATTCATATTAGGTTGCATGTTAAGCAAACATCACTGCACCGGCTTAACATTGTACCAATATAGAAAATCTTTACCTGTTTGCCTAAATTTAGGTGGCTACAATTTTACAACCTTAGATCTGGGCGACAATAAATGCATGATAAGCCACGCCAGCAAATAAGCACAGGCGCAAATGATAAACAGGATATTGTACCCTCCGGTAATGTTCCCCGCGGCTTTGGCCGAGTCCAGGATCCAGCCGATAAAGAACGGGAAGGCGATACCCCCAATAGAACCGGCCATCCCCCCGATGCCAACTACAGAACTTACGGCACGTTTCGGAAATATATCCGAAGCCGTGGTAAAGATATTGGCGCTCCAGGCCTGGTGTGCTGCGGCTGCCAGACTAATTAAACCTACGGCCTGCCAGATGTTGGTTGCGTACCGCGCCGCAAATATGGGCACTACACAAAGCGCGAAAATGAACATGGCGGTTTTACGTGCCTTAAATATGGGCATGCCCCTTTTTATAAACCAAGACGATAAATAGCCCCCGCCTATACTGCCAATGGTGGTAGCCGTATAGATCAAAATTAGAGGCAACGATGGCTTTTTTAGATCAAGGTTAAAGGTGCTTGAAAAATAAGAAGGAAGCCAGAACAGGAAGAAATACCACATGGGGTCGGTAAGGAATTTACCCACCACAAACACCCAGGTTTGCCTGATGCCAAAGAGTCTGCTCCATTTTACTTTGTCTTCGGGTACGTTCTCTGTCGCCGGCTCTTCAATATCGCTATGGATATGCTCAAATTCGGCCGCGTTTATTTTTTTGTGCCTTGACGGGATCTCGTATAATATCACCCAAAAAAACAACCACACAAAACCTATTGCGCCGGTTATGATAAACGCCATTTGCCAGCCATAAATGCCCAAGATCCAGGGTACCATGGCCGGTGCCAGTACCGCGCCAATGTTAGCGCCCGAATTAAAGATGCCTGTAGCCAGCGCACGCTCCTTTTTAGGGAACCACTCTGCCACAACCTTTATAGCCGCCGGGAAATTACCCGCTTCGCCCAAACCAAGTGCTGCCCTCACCGCGCCAAAACCGAGGGTAGATTTTACGATGGCATGCAGCATGGCCGCCAAACTCCAAACAATTAATGATATAGTATAGCCCAGTTTGGTGCCTATTTTATCTATTATCCCACCAAAAGCGAGTAAACCAAGCGCGTACGCTGCAGAAAACGCCATAACGATGTGGCTGTAATCGGTTTCCGTCCAGCTAAATTCTTTCTCAAGCGTGGGCTTCAAAAAGCCGATCACCTGCCTGTCCAGGTAGTTAATGGTAGTGGCAAAAAACAACAGGGCAACTACCACCCATCGGTAGTTGGTTCTTTTGGTATCGCTCATAATTGGTTTATATTTACCTTGCCGATGCTACCATTTGCAGCGCCCGCAAGGTTTCGGTATATAATTGGTCGTATGCCTGGTTATCTACAATGTCTTTCGTGATCAGTTTGCTGCCCATCCCAACTGCTGATACACCTGCTTTGAACCAGCCGCTAATGTTTTCCTGGTTCATCTCTACCCCGCCCGTCGGCATCATCGATAGCCCCGGGAAAAGGTCTTTTACTGCTGATACAAACCCCGGCCCCAGCACATTGGCAGGGAACAGTTTTACAAACGTGGCGCCAAGTTCCTGCGCTTCGTAGATCTCGGTCGGGGTCATACAACCGGGTATCCAAAGCAGCTTGTGCTGTTTTGCTACGGCCGCCACTTTGTGGTTCACCAACGGCGAGATCAGGAAATCGGCCCCGGCCTCAACAAATGCTTCGGCCTCCTGTGGCGATTTTATAGTACCGATACCTAACAGCAAACCCTGTAGGTCCAGGTTTTTCAACGCCTTAAAATTCGCGATAGCTGCCTCACCACGATTAGTATATTCAATCACCCGGATGCCCGCCTCATATAGTTTTTTTGTAATGGCAACGCTTACCTCGGCACTATCGTTATAAAACAGCGGCAGAATGCCCTGCTTAATAATGCTATCCTGTATGGCTTTTTTATCTGTCATGTTTAATGGCTTTGGTTATTTGCGCCACAGTGCTTTTTGTAGCATCACCGGGGATGGAAAGTTTATCGAAAGCGGCGGCGGTGGCAAATTCAAGTGTATCCTGTGGTTGCATTTGTTTGCGGTAACCGTAAATTAATCCGGCCATAAAGCAATCGCCGCTGCCTACCTTATCGGTTACCTGTTCGGCAACATATTCGGCGCTATGGTGCAACTCTCCATTCTGGTATAGTGCAGTATAATATTTTATCCCCTGTTGATGATCAAACCTGAAAGTATTCGCAACCGCCCTGCATTTTGGGTATTGTGACATAATTTTTTCTGAAACTTTCGCTGCTTCTTTAAGGTAATTCTCTTTTGTGCCGATGTTATGGATATCAGTATCAACCACAATCCCTAACAGACTTTCGGCAGCCCAAACGTTGCCCATGATGAGGTTGCAATACTTTATTAGGTTTGGCATAATTTGCTGCGGTTGCTTGCCGTATTGCCAAAGTTTGGCTCGGTAATTCAGGTCGATGGAAATGGTAACATTCCGTTGCGAAGCGGCTTTTAACACCTCCTCGCAAAGGTCGGCAGTTTGCTGGCTAAGCGCAGGGCAAATGGCGCTGAAATGAAACCAGCTTACACCTTGCAACACTTTGTCCCAGTCGATCATTCCCGGTTTTAACTCCGCAAAGGCCGAGCCTGCCCGGTCATAGATCACGGCATCGTGTTTCATGTCAGCACCCGTGGTCAGGTAAAACAGGCCAAGCCTGCTGCCCCCTTTAAAAATAGCCGAGGTATCAATACCCCTGCCATCCATATAATCAACCAACGTATTGTCAAGGCCGTTATCCGGCAAAGCCGTAAAATATTTTGTATCGATGCCCCACAAGGCAAGTGCTGTGGCAACGTTAAGTTCGGCGCCGCCAATGTGTACAGGCAATTGACTTGTTTTTAACCAATCGCCATTTGCATCGGGGCTTATCCTCAGCAATAATTCGCCAAAGGTTAAAATAGCACCATTATTTGAATTAGCTATATCCATTATACCCCGCCAAATATCGAGAACCCACCATCAACACATATCATAGAGCCGGTTACAAATGCCGACGCATCGCTTAGCAGCCAAACCAGCGCTCCTATCAGTTCATCGGGGTTACCAAAACGTTTAAAGGGTGTTTGTCTGATAACTTTTTCGCCCCTTTCGGTAAATCCGCCATCGGGCGTAGTTAGCAGGTCGCGGTTTTGCTCGGTTAAAAAGAAACCGGGCGCCAAAGCATTCATACGGATAGCATCGCCATAACGGTTAGCCAATTCTACCGCGAACCATTGGTTATAGCAATCTACCGCGGCCTTGCCCATATTGTAGCCCAGCACTTTTGTAATGGCCCGTTTAGAATTCATGGACGAGATATTTACAATACTGCCCCTGCCCGTTTTGGCAATAGCCTCTCCAAAAACCTGTGTAGGTAAAAGTGTGCCCCAAAGGTTCAGGTCGAGCGTGCGTTTCATGCCTTCTATATTCATTTTGAAGATGTGCTCATCGGGTTGCAGCACACCTTCGGGCATATTGCCGCCCGCGCCGTTTACCAGGCCATCCAGGCGCCCAAATTTATCAAGCAGGGTATGTTTGGCGGCTTGCAGGTCTTGTTCGTTTAAAACATCGGCAACCAAAGCGATAGCTTGCCCGCCATTTTTATTAATGACATTGGCACGTTCTTCCGCAACTTCTTTATTGCGGCCTAAAATACCTACCGCGCCACCCGCCTCAACAATACCGTTGATGAACGAGTTGCCCAGTATGCCCGTGCCGCCGGTTACCACTATTACCTTACCTTTTAATGAAAAATTATTATCCATGTTTCGTTACCTGATGTCTTCAATTTTCACTGCGTCCATATCAGTATAGTCCAGGTTCTCGCCGCCCATACCCCATATGAAACTATAGTTACTTGTGCCCGCGCCCGAGTGCATGCTCCATGGCGGCGATATTACGGCGCTGTAATTATCAATTACAATATGCCTTGTTTGTGTTTCCTCGCCCATAAAATGGAAAACCCTTTGCCCCGCGGGGATGTCAAAATAAAAGTAGGCTTCCATACGGCGGTCGTGCACGTGGGGCGGCATAGTGTTCCAGATGCTACCCTCGTGCAATATAGTTAAACCCATCACCAATTGGCAACTTGGGATGCCCGCGGTATGGATGTATTTATTAATGGTGCGTTTATTAGCGGTATCATCAGCCCCGGCTTCTACTTTTTCTGCCTGGTTAAGCGTCATCAACGCAGTGGGGTAATTTGCATGCGCAGGTGACGATAAAAGGTAAAAAACAGGCGGATCCTGGTCATTTTCGGCTTCGAAAATTACGTCTTTTGCGCCTTTGCCTATGTACAGGCAATCCATTTTTTGCAGGTTGTACACTTGCCCGTCCACCGTAACAGTACCATTGCCCGCAACGTTGATCACGCCCATCTCGCGGCGTTCCAAAAAGTAATCGGCCTTAAGGTTGTCGTAGGTTTCCAGCTTTAACGGTTGGTTTACGGGATGCGCTGCTCCTGCAATTATACGGTCATAATGTGTATAAACAAAGTTGACCTGGTTGGGCTGCACCAGGTTATCTATTAAAAAACGGTCGCGTATCTGTTCTGTCTGATAACTTTTAAAGTCGTCAGGATGAACGCTGTGTATTACTCTCAAAACAAAGGAATATTAAGTTTAAACTATAATTGTATGGCAAGTGTACAATTATGAAGCAGCAATCAAAAGCAATCGCCCCGTTATTTCTACGATAACGTTATCGAAGAATTTTTACCGACCTTGTAACGATAACGTTTGCGTAGAAATAGTACCCCCGGGGCATTAATTTAAACGGATTTCCTTGTAATATTGACGTGCAGTAGCCAAAGTTTCGCCCCGGAACGGCCCGCTACCGGCACAAACCAATTAGCATACTAAATGAAAAATAAACGTTTATTTAAGCTGGCAATAGCTGCTATAAGTTTTATCACCATGGAAAACACCGCGATAGCACAAACCAAAGCCGACGGAAGCGTTAGCCAAAAAACAGCCCAAAACTGGCTTAAAAGCAGTAAATGGAAAGACGGCCTTAAGCTGGAGGTAGCACCTTCTGTTAACGCTACCGAGTTTTACAAGCAATACTATAATAATAAAGCGGTTTGGGACAAGGTATTCCTGTATCTGAAACAAACCAGCCTGGATACCCTAAGCACAGGCAAACACCCTATCGATGGCGACAATGCCTACGCCAGCGTAACCGAAGCGCCATCGAAAGAAGCGGACAAAGCCAGCTGGGAATCGCACCGAAAATACATCGACCTGCAATATGTGATTAAAGGTAAAGAGCGGATAGATGTTACCGACATTAGCAAAGCAACCGTAACAAATCCTTACAACGAAACTAAAGATGCAGCTAATTATACCGCCGGAGGAGTATCTCATACGGCTGAACCCGGTACATTCTACCTCTTCTTCCCGCAGGATGTGCACCGCCCTAATATTAAAGTCGCGGGGTACGATGTTGTTAAAAAATTAGTGATCAAAATTAAAGTGGTTAATTAAGATGAAGATAAAACACCTACTCCTACTGATAGTATTAAGCGCGGTAAGCATCAGCGCATCGGCACAAAACAATACTGCAAAGGCAATGCTTTTTGCCGAACATCAAACCAAATTATTGCTCAAACAAACCGCGGAAACCAAAGCGGCTACAACAAAGCCAAACCTGCTCTCGCCACGCACTTTAGAGAACGGCAAACTATCCCTTGTGTCGCCCAAAGACTGGTGCAGCGGCTTCTTCGCGGGCAACCTTTGGTTCTTATACGAGTACACGGGCGATAAATTCTGGAAAGAACAGTCCGAGCCTTTTACAGCTGTACTGGAACAGGAAAAAAGTAACACCGGTACACACGATCTGGGCTTTATGGTTTATAACAGCGTGGGCAAAGCCTATCGCCTGACAAATGAACAGAGATACAAAGATGATATCATCCGGGCGGCCAAATCACTCATCACTCGCTTTAACCCAACAATCGGTTGCATCAAATCATGGGATCATCAAAAGCAATGGCAGTTCCCGGTCATCATCGATAATATGATGAACCTCGAATTGCTGTTCGAGGCCACCAGACTGAGCGGCGACTCCAGTTTTTATAAGGTGGCCGTTATACACGCAAATACCACGCTTAAAAACCATTTCAGGGCAGATAACAGTTCCTATCACGTTATTAATTACGACCAGGCAACAGGGCAGGTTTTAAACCGGCAAACGGCACAGGGCTTTGCGGATAGCTCGGCATGGGCGCGCGGGCAGGCTTGGGGGCTTTACGGTTATACCATGTGCTACCGCGAAACTAAAAACAAGGTTTACCTGCAACAGGCAGAGAAAATTGCTAAATACATTTTTAGTAATCCTCAAATGCCTGCCGACCTGGTACCGTACTGGGATTACGATGCCGCCAAACTGGGCAACCAGCCACGTGATGCATCCGCCGCAGCGATTGCGGCATCGGCCCTGTATGAATTAAGTACTTACAGCAAAAACGCGAAGGTTTATAAAACCACTGCCGATAAGATTTTGAATAGCCTCGCGACCAAATACCAGGCACAACCGGATAGCGCGCGCGGCTTTTTACTGCTGCACAGCACCGGCCACAAACCCGCCAATAGCGAGATAGATGTGCCTATTATCTATGCCGATTATTATTATCTGGAAGCCTTGCTCCGCCAGAAGAGATTGGCCGAGAGGAAGCCGGTTATCAATGTATCGGGCCGTTTAAAGAATTAGGGATTATGATACAAAGCAATTTGTTCCAGTTTGAGGAGAGCACCGAATGGCTAACCGTTGGCGAGGGTGTACAGCGGCAGGTTTTGGGTTACGATGATAAGCTGATGCTGGTGAAAGTAAAGTTCGCCAGGGGTGCGTGCGGTACGCTGCACAGTCACGCACACTCGCAGGTAAGCTATGTGGAAAGCGGCGCTTTTGAAATGACGATTGGCGAAACCGTAAAGATAATCCGCAAGGGCGATGGTTATTATGTGCCGCCCTTTACTGTACACGGCTGCGTGTGCCTGGAAGATGGTATGCTGGTTGACGGCTTTAGCCCCGCACGTTGGGATTTTATAAACACCGACAGCGAACAATATACTTTGTAAATTAGGCTGACAAAAATCTACTGAAAATGAGTTTAGAGCAAACGTGGCGCTGGTACGGCCCGAATGACCCGGTAAGTTTAGCTGATGCCAAGCAAGCCGGCGCTACAGGCATTGTTACCGCCCTGCACCATATCCCTAACGGCGAAGTTTGGCCTGTAGATGAGATCCTGAAAAGAAAACACTTGATAGAAGATGCGGGCTTGAGATGGTCGGTAATTGAAAGTGTACCCGTGCATGAAGATATTAAAAAACGTAGCGGAAATCACCAGCAATACCTGGAAAACTACCGCCAAAGCTTGCTAAATATTGGCCAATGCGGGTTAAATATAGTATGCTATAACTTTATGCCGATACTGGACTGGACCCGTACCGATCTGGATTACCCTATGCCGGATGGCTCTACAGCATTAAGGTTTGAGACCACTGCATTCGCCGCATTCGACTTGTATATTTTGAACCGCCCGGGCGCTGAGAAGGATTACCCCGAGGCTGTTAAGGTTAAGGCAAAAACGTATTATGATGGCTTGAGCGAACCCGCTCAAAAGCAATTGCTAAAAAATATAATAGCCGGGTTACCGGGATCTGAAGAAGGTTATACCACCGAACAATTCCTGCAAATGCTGGCAAGTTACGGTGAAATTGACGCGGCAACCCTCAAAGCCAACTTAGCCTACTTTCTGCAACTGGTTATCCCCACGGCGGAAGAAGCAGGTGTGCTGATGTGCATCCACCCGGACGACCCGCCTTACCCCATTTTAGGGTTGCCACGAGTGGTAAGTAACGAGCAGGATATATTAGATATTTATAAGGCCGTGGATAGCCCTAATAATGGACTAACCTTTTGTACGGGATCTTTCGGGGTGATAGCAAGTAACGACCTGCCTGGTATGGTACAGCGACTGGGCGACCGTATCCATTTTATACACCTGCGCAGTACTAAACGCGATGAGGATGGCAATTTCCACGAAGCTGACCACCTTGCCGGTGATGTAGATATGTACGCCGTGACGAAAGCCCTGTTAGAAGAACAACAAAAAAGGATAGCTAAAGGCCGTAAAGACGTTAGCATGCCTTTCCGCCCGGATCATGGGCACAAGATGCTGGATGACCTGGATAAAAAAACAAACCCCGGCTACTCTGCCATTGGCCGCCTGCGTGGCCTGGCAGAACTGCGTGGGTTGGAACTGGGTATTAAACGGGCGTTTAATCTATAATGTCACTATGAAAAAGTTCGTTTGCTTTTTTGCCTTGATGGCGATGGTGCTTTTTGCAAAGGCGCAAATTGTCAGCCTCGATAAAAAGGAAATAGCATTGATGTGTAAGGTTGTTAAGAGCGAGGACATGTACAAAAAAGTATTTGACCCTTTCCAAACCACAGCCGACAAGGCGTTGAACGAAACACCAAACCCGATAAAAACCATATTATCACAAGGCTTACTGGCCGGCGACCCAAAAAAGGTTGCCAGCCTTAAAGCGTTAGAAGATGCAAACAAAGTTTACGCACTGGCATTGGCTTACAAATACGCCAATAAAAAGAAATATCTGGACAAGGCTACTGAATTTTTAACCGCCTGGGCAAAAGTTAACCATGCGACAGAAGATCCCATCAACGAGACCAAGTTGGAGGATATGGTTACCGCGTATGACCTTATCAGGAACGATATTAAACACGCCGACCGCACTTTGATAGATGGTTGGATGCACGCCATGGCCGATGCCCAATTAAACAGCGGCTCTGCAAAAGGCAACAAGGGTACGGCGATAAATAACTGGAACTCGCACCGGATAAAGATGTTTACGCTGATTGCCTATACCGTGCACGACACCAGCTACCAAAGCGCCATCACACAAGCCTTAGAGCATCAACTCAACATCAACATAAACCCCGATGGCACCACGCATGACCTGCTGGAGCGCGACGCTTTCCATTACCAAACTTATGATATCGAACCGCTGCTGTCGGCTTGTGTTGCCATCTACCGGGCAACGGGTAAAAACTATTTTACCTGGAAAACCGCCAATGGATCTACCCTTAAAAAATGCGTGGATTACATGACACCCTACATGACCGGGAAAAAAACGCACCCTGAGTTTGTGAAAAGCAAGGTGCCGTTTGATCTGAAACGCGCCGAAAACGGTGAAAAGGGTTATGCGCCGGGAACTTTATTTGAACCTGTAAACGGCATCTACATGTTTAGCCTTGCCGCCTTTTTTGATGATGATTATATGCAGGTTATCCGCAAGGCGGCAAAAGACAACAATTACCTGAACTGGCGGATGGCGCTTAATAACTTCAATAAAAGTTCAAACATAAAAGGCCTCCGCGAATAGCGAAGGCCTTTTATGTTCTCTCACAAGGATTCGAACCTCAATTGTCTGAACCAGAATCAGAAGTGCTACCGTTACACCATAAGAGAAGGTTTCAAGCGTACCTGATACTGCAAAAGTAATAAAAATGGCAATGCTATACTACGTGTTTATTTAAAATCAATATTGGATATATTAAATCATTTTTTAACATGCTTCATTGCGAGGTACGAAGCAATCTCTTTAGGACGATTGTACAACCTGCATGCCGGACTTGCTTACATGCGATTGCTTCTTACCTCGCAATTAAGTAGGGTTTGCATTGCATATCTGCACATCTGCACATCTTCCTATATATTCCACCAATAAGTCCACTTGATAGTTAGCTGGCGGTTTTTGACTGTGAAAGGCGACGGAATAGAGTTATCGCCATATACGATAAACAGATCTGACGCGGGTTTGTAGCGCCATTGAAAGCGGCTGTTAATGTTCATGTTTTTAGCCTGCTCGTTATACTGCACAAAAGTGGTAAAGTACAAGGTGTTGGTAAAGGTAATATCGGCCCGCGGGCCGATAAGCCAGAACTTGTTGCGGCCATATGGTGCCGGCAAATGCAGGTCGTTATAAGAGGTGTTCAATATCAAATTTACATAAGGCTGAAAGCGGTAGCCTACTTGGCCTATCAATGTGGTTTTGGTTCCGTTATCATAATAGCCGCCGCGGGCAACCTCAAACAGATAGGTGAATACGCTTTGCGGTTTTGAGGCGTACTGCACATCTACGGTATTCCAGTGGTTCTCAAAACCTGTTGCAAGCATTGGCTTACCCGTGTTTGTAGGGTCGAAAGGGCGCAACAATTTTACATAATCATCCAACCCGGATACTGTTAGCGTGCTGCGGTTACGGAACGTGATGAGGTAACTCAGGATGGTTTCGTTATCTGTCGATTTAAAGGCTTCATCAAAAAAGTAGATGCCTGATGCCTGTACGCCGTGCGATAGTATAGCCCCGCTTTTTGGAAAAAAGTTATGCTGAATTAATGGGTTCAGTTTATTATAACCTACACGCGGCACATAGCCCGCTTCGGCATTATAGTTTTTGCCTACATATTGCTGTTGCATGGCAAATGTCCAGTACTTACTTAGGTATTGCAGGTTGGCGGCAGCTACAAAATCGCTTCCCGTAACACCTGGTGTAAATGATTTCAGCCCCAGCAACTTACCCGTAATTTGGTTATTTGACGATGCCAGGTTAAACTCGGCACCCACGTTGCGGTTATAAGCGTTTGCGGTGCTCCCGGCCATGGGCGCGCTGCCTGTGCCGTCCTTATTTACAAATATAAAACCAATGTTAGATCGCGACAGCACACGCCTTTGCAGCGTAACTATCCCGAAGTTTTGCCCCGGTAAATTGGCCGAACCCGATTGCCCCGTCTGGATATCCATAACGCCTATGCGCCAGTCTTTATCAATTTTACCCGTAAGCCTTGCCCCTGCCCGGATGGGCGCGTTAAGCCCCACCCTGCGCGAAAAGAACGGACGGATATCGGCATAACCAAAATTGGCAAACAAGTCGCCGTTCTCTAAAAAGAACTGCCGTTTCTCGGGAAAGAAAAGTTCATATCGGTTAAGGTTGATCACCTGCTGGTCTACATCTACCTGCGAGAAATCGGGGTTAACCGTGAGGTCGAGGTTTAGGGAGGAGGTAAGTCCAATCTTTACATCACCACCAACTTCTTTGCGGTAAACCGCGTCTTTCTTATTCTCAAAATCTTTAGTGACACCACCCAGCACGTAAGGGATGATAGAGATATTGCGGGTAGCCACGGGTGGCGCTTCGTCCCAAATTATGGTACCCGTATAAGCCAATGCCGCCGTCGGGAACTGCCTTGGCACAGGCGCCCAGGCCGATTTTTCAGTGGTCTTTAAGTCGTTACGGCTAAAGTTTATCCCCCACTCCTTGATACCTTTTTTATAACGGATGCTTTTGAACGGAATAGCCGCCTCAAATACCCATTTGTTATCGTAATTTTTTACTGACGAGTACCATTTGTTATCCCAGCTCAGATCAACCTTGCCACCCTCGTACATGGTGCCGTCCCATTGCGCACCGGCTGCGTTTGCGCCAAAGCTAAAGCCATCTGTACGGGCATCAAAGGGGTCCATAAAAAAGATGAAGTTATCGTTCTTCTGGAAACCAAAATCGCGCTTAAGCGACTCCACCATGTAACCTGGTGTGGGCATGTAACATTCTGCAGAAATGTAAAAATTATCATCGTCATAAGCCATGCGTACAACCGTGCGCAGTTTGGCAAAGCTGGTATCCATTGGTAAAACCATAAAGAATTTGCCCGCCGTATCGGCGCTGAGCCAGTCGGCCTCGTCAAGCAAGCCATCAATTTTTATGGGCGATGCCGCGCGGCGGATATGGTATTTGTAGTTGGCGTTCTTTTTTTGCGCGGAGACGTAACTACCAAGCATGCAGCAGCATAGCAGTAACAGTATGGTTTTAATTTTAGGCAATTTGGTATGGTACTTGGGTTGTGAGATAATACCATCGCCATTGTGTTAGCGATACACAATAATAAAAATATATGCGATAATGTGCAAGCCGAGTAATTGATTATTAAAACAGTTGGCAATATTGTTACATTAGGGCCTAAAAGTTGACTCACCCCCTGCCCCCTCCCTGCTGCGCAAAGAGGGGGTGTGAACACCCTAACTTTTCTAACCCTCTTTGCGCAGCAGAGAGGGTCGACCAGCGAAGCGGCGTCGGGGTGAGTAATCTGCGATAAACATCAACACTATGAACACCCTGCAACAACAATTCGGCAATATTGATATCTACCTTTTCGACCAGCTTCTGAAAGGGCGGTTTGATGATTGTAAAAAAGTGCTGGACGCGGGCTGTGGCGGCGGGCGCAACCTCATTTATTTCCTGCAAAACGGATTCGACGTTTATGGCATCGACCCAAACCCCGACGCGGTTGTGCAAGTACAAGATCTTGCCAAGATCCTTGCACCTGAAGTATCGGCCGAAAACTTCTCAGTGGCCCAGGCAGAAGACCTGCCTTTTAAAGATAATGAATTTGACCTGGTGATCAGCAGCGCGGTATTACACTTTGCTACTGACAGCAACCATTTTGATGCCATGCTGCGCTCGATGTGGCGGGTGTTAAAACCGGGCGGTTATTTGTTTGCCCGCCAGGCATCTGATATTGGGATTGAAAATCTTGTTACCGACCTTGGCAACAGCCGGTACGCCCTGCCCGACGGCTCCGAACGGTTTTTAGTGAACGAGCAGATCCTGTTGGAATATACCTCAGAATTAGGCGGCGAACTTTTTGAGCCGATAAAAACCACCAATGTGCAGGGTTTGCGGTGCATGACGACATGGTGCGTGCGAAAGATAAGTTCGCCTAAAGCACAAATTGAGGAGCGAAGTTTTTCGTTTTAGTTTTTTTAATTCCTCTCACGGAAGGGTTAGAGAGAGATACCGGATGTTCGCGGCGTGAACACTGCAACATTTCAACAAGAACCTCATTATCAACAGATTTGGATTTTATAAATTTGCATTTTCCGTGAACATGCATAAAAAAACTGTCTGAATGGCTGCTTTTTTTATTATCCTCTTCTTCACTCCCTCTCCTTCGGAGAGGGCCGGGGAGAGGCTAATTATTCCTTCAATCCCTGCAGGTTACACTCCAAGCCCTTATCCCAATTGCCTGTAACGGCAGCGGCATTATACGTGCTTTGCAAGAACTTCTTCAATGTTTCTTCGGGGTTGGCAGATTGCTGCACCACTTCGTAGGTTAATAAAAATTCGCCTAATTCGCCGCTGTAAAATGCTTCGGGCGGGCTCACCTGCTGCTTGCTGAAGGCGTCCGGAGTTGGGTAGCAGTAGCTGTAAAACGCAGGGTGCGGAAATTGCTCGCCGCCCAGCCAAAACCCGCATGAACTTACCTCGTGCGAGTAAGCTTCCTGCATCACATCGTCGGGCATGTTTGGTGCGCCGCCGGGGTGTTTCGGTGCTGTGCGGCCGCTAAAACGGGTAACCGCTAAGTCGAACGCGCCCCAAAAGAAATGTACCGGGCTGCACTTACCCAAAAATCCAGACCGGAAATCGGTAAACACATTATTCACATGGATCAGTGCCTGCCAAATGGTGTTCATCGCATCGGGATGATAGGTACATGGCGCGGTATTTTCTGCAAAGGGGGTAGCTGTTTCCAGTTCATTCGGCACGGCGTAAATTTCTACCTCTACGCCCACTGCTTTCAGGTTTAGCATCAACTCGTTGTAAAACCCGGCAATAGTTTCGGCACCCAGGGCCGATGTTACCTTTTGGCCCGTGCTGGTAGATATATGCAGTTGATGATCAATAAAATCGAGGTCAACCTGGAAAAGCCCACCTTCGTAAGGGATACTGCCCGTGGTCAACCCTGTCGCGCTTACATAAAGCGTAACCTGCCAGGAGTGGTTTATCCACGGCATTTTTTTAAGGCGCACCTTACCAATCATCTGCGTCCACATGTGTACGGTGGCAATGGTATCTTTCAGGTAATGAAAATCCAGTTTTGGCCAGGTATGGTTTGGGTTGCTCATATATGTAAATATACAAGTGAATGGTGGGATTGTTATTAAATAAGCCAGTTTGCCATTTTACTCACCCCGCGGCACTACGTGCGCTAGCCTCTCTGCTGCGCAAAGAAGGTTAAAGATTTTTTTAGCCTCCCTCTCCTTCCCAGAGGACTGGGGAGAGGCTTCCTAAACAAAAAAAGCGATGAGCCCCCCGGCCCATCGCAATCAGTTTAGTCAGTTATTATAGTTAGGACGTCGCGGGTAGATTCGAACTACCGTTAAAGGTTTTGCAGACCCATACCTATCCTCTCGGCCACGCGACTCTATTATCAGCCCTTATTTATTGGGCTGTGGTGTTGTACGTAAATATGGTTTCACCTCGGTAAACCCTTTAGGGAATTTAGCCGGGATATCTTCAGTTTTTATAGATGGCAGCACTACAACGTCTTCGCCATCCTTCCAGTCGGCAGGGGTTGCTACGCTATGGTAGGCGGTAAGTTGCAGGCTATCAATCACTCGCAATATCTCCTGAAAATTCCTTCCGGTTGATGCCGGGTAGCTGATGATCAGTTTTATCTTTTTATCCGGGCCGATGATGAACAACGAGCGAATGGTAGCCACCAACGATGCATTGGGGTGGATCATGTCATAAGCCTGCGAGATCTCGCGGCTTTCGTCGCCAATTATCGGGAAGGTAACTTCCACGTTCTGCGTTTCGTTGATGTCGCTTATCCAACCCTTGTGTGATTCTGCACTGTCTGTACTAAGGGCAATCACTTTTACATTGCGTTTCTCAAACTCATCTTTAAGTGATGCGGTTTTACCGAGTTCGGTGGTACAAACGGGTGTATAATCTGCCGGGTGCGAGAATAGCACGCCCCAGCTATCGCCCAGGTATTCGTAAAAATCAATTTCGCCTTGCGATGTTTGTGCTTTAAAGTTTGGGGCGTCGTCGCCAAGTCTTAAACTCATGGTTATATTTTTTATATTTAAATGTTAGCCCCTGTTTTTAAGCCTTCTCCTTCGAGAGGGTTTGGGTAAGGCCGATAGCGTAAAGCTATGCATTGCAAATTTTGTTGTCAATAAAATCCAGAGAAGTGTTTAAGAGAGAGAAGCCTTTATGGCTAAAAGAGAATGCCTAACGACATTCAATCTATTAAATCAGCTTATCTGTCTCCGCCAGGTTGCGAAGCAGGAATTAGCACCTTACACAAGCCCGGGGGCCGTACAGGTTGCTAAGACATCATAGGGCCTTTCCCTCTGTCTTTCTGGATAAGTATATTTAAAGAACGATTACATCACAAAAGTAGATATTAATTCTATAATTCCTATAGACTTTATATTTATTATTTGATCTTGTGCTTAATTCGTTGAATTTCAGGAAGAAAAAATAAATCTGGATTGCCCGATGAATAGGTAGTGGTAAGTGCAAGTGTTTTATAGCGAATAAAAAGTATTTACTAAACTAAAGGAGAGGAGAACCTTTTCCTAACGCACTTTCTTCTTCGTTGCCACACGGTAGGCCGGATCCTCGAGGATATTTACATCGATAACATCAGCAGCATTGGTTAGCAACCCGCGGCAATCGCTGCTCAGGTGTTGCAGATGGAGTTTTTTGCCTGCCTTTTGGTACCGTTCGGTGAGTTTGTTCAAAGCATCGATGCCCGACATATCCGCAAGGCGGCTATCCTTAAAATCTATCACTACTTCATTTGGGTCGTTGGCGACGTCGAACTTTTCGTTGAAGGCGGTTACCGAGCCAAAAAACAGCGGACCGTAAATTTCGTAATGCTTTACGCCACTGCCATCAGTGTACTTGCGGGCGCGGATGCGTTTGGCGCTTTCCCAGGCAAATACCAGGGAAGATATGATCACGCCAATTAATACCGCAAGCGCCAGGTTATGAAGCACTATGGTGATAATGGCTACCACTATGCCTACAAACACATCCTGCCGGGGCATTTTATTAAATATTTTAAAGCTGATCCATTCAAAGGTGCCAAAAGCTACCATCACCATTACACCCGTAAGCGCGGCCACAGGTAAATGGCCAATAACAGGGGCGCCGAACAAAATGATCATCAAAATGGTTAACGATGCTATAACACCCGAGAGCCTTGCCCTTGACCCCGCGGATAAATTTACAAGCGTTTGGGCTATCATAGGGCAGCCACCCATCCCAAAGAAAAAACCGTTAAGGATATTGGCGCTGCCCTGCGCGATACATTCACGGTTGCCGTTGCCCCGGGTGGCGGTCATTTCGTCGACAAGATTTAGGGTTAGCAAGCCCTCGGTTAAACCAACAGCAGCCATAATTAACGCGTACGGAAAAACAACACTAAGTGTATGAAAGGTAAACGGGATCTGCGGGATATGAAACGGTGGGAAACCGCCACTAACCGATGCAATATCACTAACAGTTTTGGTGTGGATACCAAAGCCTATCACTACTGCAAAAACAACAATGATAGCTACTAACGACGGCGGCACCGCCTTACTTACCTTAGGGAATATTACTACAATGGCTATGGTGAGCGCAACCAACGCCGCCATAATATATAACGGCGAACCCGTTAGCCATACCTGCTGCCCGTTCACTATGGTTTTAAATTGCTCCAGCTGGGCCATAAAAATCACTACGGCAAGTCCGTTTACAAATCCATACATAACGGGTTGTGGCACCAACCTGATCAGCTTACCCAGCTTAAACAAACCGATAACGATCTGTATAACGCCCGCTAATGCCACAGCTGCAAAAACAAACTCGATGCCGTTGCTTTTCATAAGGGCTATAAGCACAATTACCGTAGCTCCTGCCCCGCCCGAGATTAGGCCCGGCCTGCCACCAAATAACGCTGTTACCAACCCCATTATGAACGCCGCATACAAGCCAACCAACGGCGGGAAACCAGCCAAAATAGCAAAGGACAATGATTCGGGCATCATGGTCATTGCTACGGTAAGGCCTGCTAAAAATTCGGTACGGTAGTTAACCTTTTGCGAAAAGTCGAATAATTTAAGGCTGGCCTTCATGGGTGCAAAGCTAAAAAAATGCATGCAACATGTTTAAAAGCAAGCTACGCTATTTCCCGTTCATCTTTTTAATTAGCTCCACTTCCTCCGGCCTGTAAGGCGTACCGTCCTTGCGGAAAATATCATGGAACCATTCTTTTGGTTCGCTGCCATCGGGCATTGGGTTATCCCAGGCGTAAATGGTATTCGTTTTCCCCATTACAAAACCCCAGTTTAGAGCGCCTACGTTCTCTTTCTTAAGCATTGGCATTACGTTGGCAAACTTGCTGCCGCGGGTACGGGCCATATATTCGGTACAAATAAGCGGCTTGCCGTGGCTTTTTAAAAGCTGTATGGTTTTGAGGTGCGATGCCTCGTCGGTATAATCGTGATAGGTAACAATATCCGAGTTTAGGGCCTGGTAAGCGTTAAGTTTTTCATAGCTCCAATCCCAAAGGCCGGCAGATATAGGCTGATCGGGATTAACAGCACGTGCCCATGTAAATACTTTTACAAGCAAACCCATCGATGCTTCCTTTTTGTTGGAGTTTCCGGGCTCGTTGTAAAGGTCCCACAGCAATATGCGCTTATCATGTTTAAAGCTTGTCATCACATCGGTAACGTAAGCCTGTAGCATGCCGGTTTCGCCAGCGCTGTTTAAACGGTTGCCGGGGTCTTGCAGCCAGCCCGAGTTATGTACCCCAACTTTAGGCGCGGGTTGTTTGCCAATTTTAGCGTCGCCGTTCCAGCAGTCGTCAAAAAATACAAACATGGTTTTTATGCCGTGTTTGTTGGCAATGGCAAGGTATTGGCCTATGCGTTTTTTAAAGCCAGGTTTATCTTGTTTCCAGGCAAGGCTATATAAGAACACACGCATGGTGTTAAAGCCGATGCCTTGTGCATAGCCAAGTTCACGGTCGATAGTTGCCGGGTCGAAGCTATCAGCCTGCCACATTTCCAGTTGATTTATGGCGCTGCTGGGGATAAAATCGGCACCACTCATCCATTTATTTTGTGAATACCAGGTGTTTGCTTTTGCAACACCCCAAACTTTGCCCGGGGCGGCTTTTTGTGCAGATACGCTTACAGCTATCAGCAATAAAACTGTAAGTAGTTTTGAGAAGTGTTTTTTCATAAAAGTTATAATTGGCAGAGGTAAATATAACCGTTTTATTTACAGTTATCAATTTTATGCTCACACGTATTTACATTCATTTTTTTTCAAAGCAAGTTCAATTTCATCTCCGAATCATCCATCAGGTCTCACTCCAAAAAGCAATTAAATTTCTTTCCACTTTAATATTATTTCGGTAAATATTATACTATTTTTACGCGCCAAAATTTTCATAACCCTGCGGCTAATTAACCGTATAAAACGCTTACATCATTTTAATAGCGTAATTTTCAGCATTATATAAACTTTAGATTTGTTGAGGGTTTGTAAAAACACTGTTATTAACCACATAGTTTAAAATATTAAACCTATTTGGCAGTTTGTAACAACACTGGGTTGTAAATGATGGATATTTGCCCGTTTGGCATGTATTTTATAATACCCTGTGGTAATTAAAGTAGATTAGAGATCAAGTGTACAATGAGTTCTGAAGAACATAAGTTTTCCGGCGAAAGCATAGCTCATATTGCGCGTATAATTGATCATATTAATTTAGGCATTTGGGAGTATAACACCGATACCAGGCAAGCAAAATGGTCGGTTGGCTTTTATGCTGCGCTGGGGTACACGCCGGGCGAGATCGAATGCTCATATAATTACTTTTTTGAACACCTTTTATATTACCACGACAGGCAGGCATTTTTAAATGCTACCTATCACCCAAGGCAGGGCGGCTCGCCTGTTGCTCATATAAGGCTGCTTACCAAGCAAAGCGGCTACCAATGGTTTGAAAGCACCACCCAAAAACACGATACCAACGATGGCCCCGTTATTTACGGCGTTATCACCAATATAAACGCGCTTAAACTGCACGAAATAAAAGCTGCCGAAAGTGATTTTAGGTGTGCCGAGATCGGCCGGATCGCAAAATTAGGCAGCTGGGAAATTGATGTGGCTACCGGTAGGCTAAAATTCTCGAAAGAAATGTACGAGATATTTGAGCTGAACAACCAGCCTAAAATATCTATAGAAGAAGCCATTGCCTTTTTTGAACCCCAGTACCGAACTTTAATTGCCGACGCTATTGACCAGGCAATAAAATATTGCAGGCCTTACGATATCGAACTGCAATTCCGCACGGCTAAAAACAACGTGATATGGGTGCGGTCTAAAGGCGTGCCCGTATTAAATGATCATAGCCAATGCGTTACGCTTAGCGGTATTTTTCAGGATATTGACAGCATCAAGAAAAAAGGCATTACCCTGCAATCGTCCATCAATTTACTGGACGACCAGAATAAACGCCTGCAAAACTTCGCTTACATTGTATCGCATAACCTGCGATCGCACGCGGGCAACCTTAAGTTTATGGTGAACTTGTTTGAAGATAGCCTGCTTAAGGATGACCGCACAGAGATCTTCTCGCACATTAAAACCATCAGCGAGAGCTTGAGCGCCACCATGGGCCACCTTGATGAAATAGTGCGCATACAATCAGAAATTAGCAAGGAGCGCAAGCTGGTTGATTTTGAGACCATATTTAATAACGTGGCATCGGCGCTGCACACCAATATTATAAATTCGGATGCTAAAATAAACACCGACTTTTCTGACTGCCCGCAAATTGATTACATCCCGGCGTACCTGGAGAGCATATTCCAAAACCTGCTCACCAATGCCATTAAGTATAAACATCCCGATAGAGCGCCCGTAATTAACGTTAACACGCAAAGAGTTGGTAACGAGATTTACCTGGTGTTTGAAGATAACGGTATAGGCATAGACATGCAACGTTACGGCGACCAGGTATTTGGCATGTACAAAACCTTCCACCAAAATAACGACTCGAAAGGGATAGGCCTGTTTATGACCCGTAACCAGGTAGAAGCACTGGGCGGAAGTATCCAAATTGACAGCGCTGTAAATGTTGGCACAAAATTTACAGTAAAGCTGGTATAACTAATACCATAAAATGAATACCGAAAACAAAATTGTGATTGCCGGGATTGTTGATGATGATGAAATTTTTACTTACGGTTTCAAGAAATTAACAGTAATAAAGGGCTTATTTGACGAAATAATGAACTTTAGCAATGGCCAGGAAGCCATTGATTATTTACTTAACCCTCAAAACCGCAACCATTTACCCGATGTTTTATTTGTAGATATTAACATGCCGGTGATGAACGGCTGGGAATTTAACGTTGCTTTTGAGGAAATAAAATCTCAACTGGGTAAAAATATCGCAATTTATAATATCAGCTCATCTATTGACCTTGAGGACATTAAGCGAGCAAAAAGCACCCCCGCAGTTATTGATTATTTATTAAAGCCTATAGATGAGGGTTACCTAACAGAGATTTTTTTATCATTGCAAAACCCAACAGATATTAGAAAGTATAACTAAATCATTTTTTAGTGTATGTCTGTTTATAATTAAAAGGGGCTTCCCCTATTTCCGTAAGCTGTATTTTATTATCCTTTTTGGTTATGCTGTAATGATGAATTGATGATGTGCTGTTTATTTGCAGTTGAACCTCATTGTTCACAAATTTCCAAATTAAATTTTCGAGTTCATGAGGTCCAAAATTTATGTTTTCATTAGGCGATTTGTAAAACAAATAACAGACGTCGGTGCCGATATACTCAGATGTAGCCGAGTTATCTTTATTGAGCGTGAATAAGGCATTAAGCATGCAAGGCTTTTCGTTACTATTGGTGTTTACATAAAAGTCATCGCCCGGCTTATGTGAAACATATTCAGTCAAGGTATACCTCCCAATTAGATCTTCCAGCTTTATTGCCTCATCTTTAGTGATGGTTTCACCACCTTTTTTACAAGAAGCAATTACTAAGCAAATTAACAAAACAAATAATACGGTCCTCTTCATAACTCTAAATATCATTACTCAATATAGCTTTCTAATATTTTAAAGCCCGCGGTAGTTTTTAGTTCCACCTTATCGATAGTTTTTGGCAGCAGGATACACTCGCCCATTTTTACCGGGTAAGCAAGCTCGTTGTGTTTAATAGTGAATTCACCTTCGATACAAACGTATATCACAAAAGAATCGAGGTTAGCGTAATCTTTATAAACGCCCTGGGTAAAATCTAACACGTTGGTAGTAAAATACGGGCAGGTTACCAGGTGTACATCCTCATTTTTTTGCGGGGTGTAAAGGGTTTTATATTCCGGGTAGTGTTTGTAGTCGATAGCTGCTAAAGCTTCTTCGGTATGCAGTTCGCGTTTGTTGCCTTTATCGTCAACACGGTCAAAATCGTATATGCGATAGGTAATATCTGACGTCTGTTGAATCTCGGCGATCAGCAAGCCTTTACCAATGGTATGCACACGGCCGGCAGGTAAAAAGTAAACGTTGCCCGCTTTAACGTCTTCCTTGTTCAGGATATCCATGATATGGCCGCTGTTTAGGGCTTCCACATATTCTTGCTCGGTCATTTCGCGGTTAAAGCCGGCAATAAGTGAAGAACCCGGATCGGCCTCAATTACGTACCACATTTCGGTTTTACCAAACGAATTATGGCGTTTTTTAGCCAGCTCGTCGTTAGGGTGTACCTGCACGCTCAGGTCATCATTGGCATCAATAAATTTCACTAACAGCGGGAAGATATTGCCAAAATGCTTGTAAACCTTTTCGCCTACCAGGTCGCCCTGGAATTTCTCCAGCAGGTCGGCAAGCGACTGGCCCTGCAGTTCGCCACCCTCCACCACAGAAACATCCGACTTTACGCCCGAGATCTCCCACGTTTCGCCGCAGTTTGGCAGATCGCCAATATTTTTATGCAGGTAAGTTTCTATTTTATGGCCGCCCCATATTTTGTCTTTAAATATGGTTTTAAATTTTAATGGATATAGAGTTGACATGGTAGTGTGTATGCTTTGTTGATGCGGCTAAGTTAGGGATTTTGAGGAAGTAGGGAGAAATATCATACAAAAGTATTCATAAACTCTTTTAAACATACACTATCTCTGGGTCTATCACCTTCAAATATTTGTCTTTAATGCCACGTCGTGATACAAGGTCAACCTTACGCTGTAACTTATTTTCTAACTCATCGGCTAAAGTCACAAACTCAATTCCAATTGGCCGGTTAAATTCAACGATGATATCAATATCACTTTTTTCGGTAAAATCATCGCGCACAACAGAGCCAAACAACCGAAGTGTCGCGATAGGGTATCGTTGCACCAACTCTTCTTTAAAAAGAGTTAACGTTTCTTTAATGTTGTTTAACTGAAGCATTGCAAGCGCTAAGTTAGGGATTTTAAGGAAAGTAAGAAACCAGGAATTAGAACATCAAGGTATTATACTATTATATGTTATTTGATTTAACATATTCATAAGACTGATTGGCCATATTTATAGCCTGGTCTAAAGTTGATTTGTCATAAACATCAAAAAGCTTAGTTACTTTCCAAAGGTGGGTAATCGGGGCATCAGTAACATTTGGGTTTATGAATTCAACCGGTCTTAAGTGAAGATTTAGCTTGCTTTTCCGAATATGTATTTCCAAAAATCGGGGTGTTCCTTTTATATCTGTACATTTATATCCCACGTAGGGCTTTGTTAAATACTCCTGAACGTTTTTCCAACTTTTGACTTTTAATCTTAAAAGGCGAAACATTTCAACAACGCATGGTGATGCTTTAGCCAGGCGTTCGTCAATTGTAAGGCAAGGCCTAATTATTATCTTCATTTAAACTAAATAACAAAAAAGCCCGCTCTTCTCAAAGCGGGCTCTCCTATTTTTAATCGGGTTAAAATTACTTACCCAATTTTGCTTTTAAATTTTCGTTGATGGCTTCTAAAAACTCTTCGGTGTACAGGTAATCGGTACCATGCTCAACCTTAGCTTTTACTGTGATAGCCAAATCTTTGGTCATTTTACCGCTTTCAACGGTTTCGATACAAACTTCTTCGAGTGTTTTACAGAAGTCTACCAACTCCTGGTTTCCATCCAAGATCCCGCGGAACTCTAAACCACGTGTCCACGCAAAAATTGATGCGATTGGGTTGGTAGATGTTGGGCGGCCTGCCTGGTGCTCGCGGTAGTGGCGGGTTACCGTACCATGTGCAGCTTCGGCCTCCATAACGGTACCATCCGGTGTAACTAAAGTAGACGTCATTAAACCTAATGAACCAAAGCCTTGCGCAACGGTATCAGACTGTACGTCGCCATCGTAGTTTTTACAAGCCCAAACAAAGTTACCGTTCCATTTAAGGGCCGATGCAACCATGTCGTCAATTAAGCGGTGCTCGTAAGTGATGCCTGCATCCGCAAACTTGGTTTTATAATCTGCCTGGTAAATTTCTTCAAAAATATCTTTAAAACGGCCATCGTATTTTTTAAGAATGGTGTTTTTTGTAGACAGGTATAAAGGCCAGCCTTTCATCAGCGCCTGGTTAAAACAAGCGTGTGCAAACCCGCGGATAGACTCATCGGTGTTGTACATAGCCAATGCAACGCCATCGCCTTTAAAGTTGTACACTTCAAATGATTGCTCGGCACTGCCATCCTCAGGGGTAAATTTAATGGTTAATTTACCTTTGCCTTTAGTAACAAAATCTGTAGCGCGGTACTGGTCGCCAAAAGCGTGGCGGCCAATACAGATAGGGGCTGTCCAGTTTGGTACTAAGCGCGGTACATTGTTCATCACAATAGGCTCGCGGAAAACCGTACCATCTAATATATTACGGATGGTACCATTTGGCGACCTCCACATTTGTTTCAATCCAAACTCCTCAACACGCTGCTCATCGGGCGTGATGGTAGCACATTTAATACCCACGCCGTATTTTAAAATAGCGTTTGCGGCATCAATGGTAACCTGGTCATCGGTCTCGTCACGATACTCGATACCCAGGTCATAATATTTTATATCCAGGTCCAGATAAGGGATGATCAATTTATCTTTTATAAATTTCCAGATGATGCGGGTCATTTCATCACCATCCAGCTCTACTACCGGGTTTTCTACTTTAATTTTTGACATGCCTTATTTTTATTGGTTAATTTCTGTTTTTAACGGTTTCAAACTTACATAAAATTTTATTTGCAAAAATTTAAGCGCGATAAATATTAGTTATTTATTTACCCTCATATGTTAAAAGCGTATTGTGTTATAATAGTATTTGCAAAATGCCGTTTTTAACCCGTGTAACAATTAATTTAAGCATCGCATTGCTTTTTAAAAGTTAGATGTTACTTTTATAAAAATTAAAATATGCCATTCGGCAAAACCCGGCGTTTACATTATGATAAAATTGCTTACTAAAACCATATTTTTCACGCTGCTATTATCTGCAATAACTACAATATCAAAGGCACAAATTGGCTATGACTACGCCCAATACGACGTTGGTTTTGGTGGCACCATTAACCAATTGTATGGCGACACAGAGGGCAAGTTAAAAAGTACACCCTCAGCATTTGTAAATTTCAACTACAATCAATCGCCATATTTAAATTACCTTATCGAGATACAAACCGGTAAACTGGAAGGCGGTGATAAATTAACCACGCTATCCGGCCGTTACTTTAAAAATAACTTTACCGCTATTTTATTTAGGGCGCAGCTACAAGCAGGCGAAATTATGGATTATTCTAACGGCGGTGTAGCAAATGCCTTAAAAGGCCTTTATATATCAACAGGTTTGGGTTACATCCTGAATGATATACATGACGACAATATCAACCGTGCATCAAACACCGACCCTCAATTCTTTACCCCCGGCCTCAACAAAAGCAACGAGCTTTATATACCCATACGCCTGGGTTACGAGATCAAATTCTTCAATCAATACAACCAGCCCTCTTTTAAAGTCGATTTAGCATACCAGTTCAACAACGATTTTACCGATAATATGGACGGTTTTACAGCTGGCAAAAGCAAGGATAAGCTGGTACAATATTCTATCGGTTTAAAGTTTGCCCTTGGCGATGTTACCTCGTATCGTAAATCGGTTCAGTAATAAGGCGCTACTCCAAAACAATATTTTTTTTGGCAGGGTTTTTAAGGTATATTAACCAAATACATAACCTATGATACCCGAAAACGAAAACGAGGATTTTGTTACTGACCCTGAGGACAGAAACAATCCATTGAACGACGATAGCAACGAAACCGTAGATAGCGAAAACCTTAATTACGACGAGAAAACTAACAGTTACGAGTACGATGTTAAAGGTGATAACCCCGACTACGACCATCCCGACCCTTATGATACAGCCGTTAAAGATGGCGAGGATATGAACTCGACCTATGACGAGGCTAACCCCTACGATACCAACGGCGAGTACGATGCCAACCGCTCTTTAGAAACCGACATTGATACCTTGGGGATGCATATCGATAGCGGTAAAATAGTGGAAATAAGCCCCCGTGACGCCGCTTTGGCACACACGCCCGAGGACGACCGCGATGACCTTGACGAAGAAGGTTATCCTAAAAATGATACACCAAAACAGTAAATCTATTAGTGACCTCATTATAAAGGGCAAAGAGCTAAAAACAACAAGAGCACAATGGATTTAAAATCTTTGTGCTCTTGTTGTTTTATGAATTAGAAGATCTTTCGTGTTCTTTGTGGTTATCCAGCCTAATCAAAATCAAGATTGAATTTATTCTTCAGATCTATAAGCTGTGGGTTTTTGGCGGCCAGGTATTGGAATTTCTCCATGGCCGTGTAGGGTTTACGCACAACGGTAGATTCTTCTACTTTAGCGTTAACCTCGATACTGAAGTTTTTTAGTGCGGTACGCAAAAAATTTAAAATATAAGGCCGTTCATCCCTAAATGCTTGTTCCTGTACTTTGTTAGATACCGGCACCTCAAAATTTTCTGGGCCCAATACCTTGGGTGTTACCGAGGTAAATATGGTGTAAAGTGTAGCGGCCCTATTCTCCTTTTTAAGCTTAGCACCATGGTCCGTCCATAGTTGCAGGAACTGGTCAATGGTAAAGGATTCTTTGTCCGTACCTTTTAAGTAGGGGTCTTCTTCTTCCAGTGCTGCCTCTTCTACCTGTTTGCCCAGGTCTTTTAAGGATGGTATTTTAACCGATGACGCCCCTGCGTGTGCATTCGGTACAAAAAACTTTGGCTTCTCGGCAGGTTCGGGTTTAACCTCCGCAGGCGGCGCAATCATTGATGGCGTAGCAGGCGCGGTAACCGGTGGCGTACGGTTATAGGTAATGGGATTATCCCTCGCTACGCTCATTTCATCGGCCGTATTTTGGGCCGATGGGGCGTCATTTACTGTGGTATCAGGTTTTTTTTTTAACTCCCCGTTTGGGGCAGCAACATTTTGACCGGCCGGCAATGCCGACATATTGAATATGGAGAGCAGGTTGCTCATCTTTAGCAAGGCAAGTTCCACCTGTAAACGTTGGTTCTTGCTCAGCTTGTAACTGATATCGCATTGGTTGGCAATATTCATGGCCGATAACAGGAACGACACCGACGACGCCTGCGATTGTTGCAGGTAACGCGCCTTTATGGTTTCGCTAACCTCCAGCAGTTTTATGGTTGATGCATCTTTACCCACCAACAGGTTCCGGAAATGCTCGGACAGGCCGGATATAAAATGCGCGCCATCAAAACCCTTGCCCAGTATCTCATCAAACAGCAACAACGATTGCGCGCTGTCCTCACTTAACAGTTTATCGGTAACATTAAAATAATAGTCGTAATCAAGGATGTTCAGGTTATCGATAACCGAGCGATAGGTAACGTTACCGCCGCTAAAGCTCACGATCTGGTCAAACATGGAGAGGGCATCCCTTAAACCACCATCAGCCTTTTGAGCGATGATGTGCAGGCCATCGTCTTCATAAGCTATGTTTTCTTTTTGGGCGATACCTGCCAAATGGCCGGCCATATCATCTACCCTGATGCGGTTAAAATCAAAGATCTGGCATCGCGACAGGATGGTTGGCAGTATCTTGTGCTTCTCGGTTGTAGCTAAAATAAATATGGCGTAGCTGGGTGGTTCTTCAAGCGTTTTCAGGAAAGCATTAAACGCCGCCTGCGATAGCATGTGCACCTCATCAATAATATAAACCTTGTAACGGGCGGCTTGTGGCGGTATGCGCACCTGGTCTATCAAACTGCGGATATCATCAACCGAGTTGTTTGACGCGGCATCCAGTTCGTGCACATTGAACGAGTTACCGTTCATGAATGCCCGGCAGCTGTCGCAAGTGCCGCAGGCTTCACCATTGGGCTGCAAATTGGTACAGTTGATGGTTTTGGCAAGGATGCGCGCGCAGGTGGTTTTACCCACGCCCCTTGGCCCGCAGAACAAAAATGCCTGCGCCAGCTGATTATTCTTAATAGCGTTTTTTAGCGTATTAGTTATATGCTGCTGGCCTACAACGGTTTCGAAGGTTGCCGGGCGGTATTTACGTGCCGAAACAATGAAATTATCCACAGGCACTAAGGTAGCAACAAATTAAGAATGTAAAATAGCTGTTTGCTAAAATTGTTAACATCCACAATCCGCTTGAATTAATTTTTTTGTATTTTTGAATATCATGCTATTATCAGATATCGATCTAACGAAAGAATACACATATGCCGATTACGCTAAATGGGCTATTGAAGAACGTCTGGAACTTATAAAGGGCAAGATTTTCAAAATGAGCCCTGCTCCAGGGTCTCTCCATCAGCGAATTTCGCACCGAATAACTTTAAAATTAGGTAATTACCTTGTTGGTAAATCCTGCGAAGTTTTTTCGGCTCCGTTTGATGTGCGCATTCCGAGATTATCCGGCAACGAAAGAGAGATTATAACCGTTGTACAGCCTGATATATGTGTTATTTGCAACCCTGCAAAAGTGGATGAAAAGGGTTGCCTGGGCGCACCTGATATTGTTGTGGAGATACTATCTCCCGGCAATAATAAGAAAGAACTTCAAAACAAATATGAAGTGTACGAAGATGCCGGGGTGCTTGAGTATTGGATAATCCATCCGCAAGAAAAAACTTTCTTAAAATACACGCTTACAAACGGCACTTTCCAGCCATCAAAACTTTTAACGATAGGCGACCACGTAATTACTCCTATTTTACCCGATTTTATTTTGAACCTGGACGAGTTATTTGCCGAAAGAAATTAACCCTTACTTCTCGTCGCCGTTTGGCATGTGGTCGAACTATCCCCACCTTCACCCGTATTAAGTACCGGCCGCAAACCAAAAGGCAGCATGTTATATTAATTATACTTTTTAAGGCATTAATTATTTGAGTATCCTTTTAAGCTTTGTTATAGCTAACAGGCAAACAGTAATAGGTGACATCCAAACTTTATCACCATCAAAGGGTGGCGTTAGTAAAAAATCCCGCCAGCCAACAACTATCTCCCTTAAATCTGAAGTGGGCATTGTGCCCCCGCCCCCTCCCCGGTATTCAAACTCTACACGATCTTGATATATCAATAAATCTACCATAGTGCTGCCGGCTTGTATTTCGCTGTTTGGATTGGCCAAGGCCTTATCAATATCCGTTAGCAATCCATGATCTGGATCAACAATATCATCAGGCCCCCACTCATATAAAAGTGTTGTTATACCGCCCCAGTCCGCAATTGGAAGTTTATTTACTTCCCCATCGTCAACTCTGTTTTGGAAATTTATGCCATATTTTGTAATTATTTCTTTCCGCATTTTTCCTGCTTTTTTTAAATGACGGGTACATTGATGTTATTTCACCGTTTTCCATATATATTGTTTTGAGCCTGAAAGAGTTATTTGCCGAAAGAAATTAACCCTTACTTCTCGTCGCCGTTTGGCATGTGGTCGTCATCCTCGGGGTCAGGTTCGCCAATGTCATCATCAACCTGTATCTCGTGCAGGTCGTTTAAAGATTCGGTCTGGTCGTCAAAGTCTTCGTCCTCTTCGTCATCCCAATCGCCTTCAACAGGGTTACCCTCGTCGGTAGGTTTCAGGTTCAGGTCATCTGCTAAGTCTTCGTTATTGTCGTCAGGTTCAATATTAGCTAATTGCATAAATGTTGTATTTATTAATAAAGACAGATTGACGGGCGGTAATGTTTTACAAAACATCAACTCCAACAATTTCCTTTACCTTATAATAACCTTTGGCAGCAGGCAGATAAACTTCCATCTCTTGCCAGGTTACCTTTAGCTTTTTGCCTGTGTATTTGGTGGTAAGCCCCATAAAATTTTCGGACCCGGGGAACTGCCTTAGCCAGATAAATGATTTTTCGCTACCGGTGGCATCGGTTATCACTATATAATTAAAGCCTTTACTATCTATCCGTTTAAAAGTGCCGCTAGTACTAAGCGAAGCTGCGGCATCTTCCTTTTTTTTGTCGTTCATTTTAACGGCCAGTTTTATGAACGCGCTACATTTTTGTTTAAGCAGGTTAGCGCCAATATCCGCGCCTATTTTATTCATGGCGCCGCCATCGTCCATAGTAACATTGCGTTCGGCAGCGAGGTCTACAAGCAGATCAGATTGCGCCATAAAACATTCCATAAAAGCCTTATTTGCTTCTTCGCTGGTTGTAATGGTGGTTTGGTCGAGCTTACTTAAACAATCGCACAACGATGTGGTAAATTTTTGCTCAATAGGCCCAACGGCGGTTTTTTGAGCTTTAGCGATATTAACAGCACAAAAAAGCATTAATAACAGTATAATTTTTTTCATATCAGCGTATCGGTTAAGCCCACAAAATACAACATATCGGGCTTTGATTATAAATTATTTCTTCATACATTTGCAGCCCCGATATACAGGGATAAATAATTAAAAATCAAAATAATAATGCAACAGTACGAAATCGTGATCGTTCTAACCCCGTTGTTATCTGATGAAACTGCTAAAGAGGCAATTGCCAAATACAGCAAGACATTAACAGATAACGGAGCCGAAATTGTCCAGGAGGATAATTGGGGTTTGAGAAAATTAGCGTACCCTATTCAGAAGAAAACTACAGGGTACTATCACTTAACTGAATTCAAGGCTCCGGGTGATTTAATTAATAAACTGGAAGTTGAATTAAGGCGCGATGAGCGTGTTTTGCGCTTCCTTACCATTGCTTTGGATAAACATGCCATTGCTTACAATGATAAAAAACGCAGCGGTGCCTTTAACAAGAAACCTGCAGCTAAAGTGGAGGAAAACAACTAATGGCAAACGACCAAATTAAATACGTTACCGCTCCTAAAGTGGAGGATAACCGTAAAAAATACTGCCGTTTCAAAAAGAATGGTATCAAGTACATCGATTACAAAGACGCAAACTTTTTATTAAAGTTTATTAACGACCAGGGTAAACTATTACCCCGCCGTTTAACAGGTACTTCTTTGAAGTTCCAGCGTAAAGTGGCACAGGCTGTTAAGCGTGCACGCCACATCGGTTTATTACCTTATGTTACAGACTCATTAAAATAATCGGGAGGTAAAAAGCAATGGAAGTTATTTTAAAACAAGACGTAAAAAACCTCGGCGATAAAGACGATGTAGTGAATGTAAAGCCAGGTTATGGCCGCAATTTTCTTATCCCAAAAGGTTACGCAATATTAGCAACTGTAAGTGCACGTAAAGTTTTAGCAGAAAACTTAAAGCAAGCTCAGTTTAAACAAGAAAAAATACGCAAAGATGCTGATGCGATAGCAACTAAATTAGAAGGCGTTAAGCTTACTATTGGTGCTAAAGCCGGCGAAAGCGGCAAGATCTTCGGTGCTATCAATACCATCCAGGTGGCTGATGCATTGAAAAAAGAAGGTTTTGAAGTTGACCGTCGCCGCATCACTTTTGACCAGGAGCCTAAATTTGTTGGTGATTACACCGCGATAGTGAACCTGCATAAAGAAGTTAAAGTTCAGGTTCCTTTCTCAGTTGTTGCTGAGTAAGGCCTCACCCAACCTTCTCCGAAGGAGAGGGCTTTGAGAAGTCTCCCCTATCGGGGGAGATTTAGAGGGGGCTTTTAAAAAAGGTGTTTAGTTTAGGCTAAACACCTTTTTTGCGTTTAATAAAAAGATTATCCTAAAATTAGCAGGCACTAATATCACAATGGCTAAAAAAGTACAAACCCGTAAAGGCAGCAGCAAAACAAATGGATTTTTTAATAACGGTATAATAAGGCTTATACTGCGCATTGTAAAGCTGATCGTGATTGTGTTTGTTGCCGCCAGCCTGTTTGGTGTGCTGCTGTTTAAATTTGTAAACCCTCCCTTTACCTGGCTAATGATACAACGCGGCTTTGAGCGCAAGGCCGATGGCAAAGATTGGAAGGTAGACAAGCAGTGGGTAGCGTTTGACGATATTGCCGACAACATGAAGCGCGCCGCCGTTGCCGCCGAAGATCAATCTTTTTTAGAGAACCACGGTTTCGACTTTAAGGCCATTGAACGCGCTATCCAAAAAAACGCCAAAAGCAAAAAACTGATAGGCGGCAGTACCATAAGCCAGCAAACAGCCAAAAACGTTTTCCTTTACCCCGGCCGCTCGTTTGTGCGTAAGGGTTTCGAAGCATGGTTTACCGTACTGATAGAAGCCTTTTGGAGTAAGAAGCGCATCATGGAGATTTACCTTAACGTAATTGAAATGGGCGATGGCATTTACGGCATCGAGGCTGCATCGCAGGCATATTTTCACAAACCGGCATCGCAGCTTACCCGCAGGCAGTCGGCAGCCATCGCGGTGATCTTTCCAAGCCCCTTACGGTGGAGTGCCACCAAACCTACCCGCTACCTAAGGCACAGGCAATACCTGATCATGAAAAACATGCGCAGGCTTGGGCCGTTGGCGTTTTAAAGAAGTAACAACTAATTATAGTGGCATTACGTATAATTTGAAAATGAAAAACAACTATCTGTTATACCTGCTCCTGCTTATTGCTGTAAGCAGTTGTAAGCTGGACCCGGTAATATACCCTGAAGGCGTAATTTTTGTGCCACCGGGCCAACCCGGTACGCCGGGGACTACCACTCCCGACCCGGGCACAGACGCTACTTACACAGTAGGCATTGGTGCTTATGACTCGTTTATTTACCAGATTGACAACGGGCCACTAATAACCATACATAACACCGTAACGCTTGACCAGGACCCCGACCCTTCTGTTCCCTTTGCCGGTAATACAAACTTATCTGCACATAGCCTCGATGATAAGGAAATTGACATATCATTTAGTGTAGGTGTGAACGATGTAGTTGGCGTATTTCCGGTTTCGCAGTTCTCGTTAAAATCTACAACTTTCGATTATGACAAGAATGGAGATGGAACGGTAAAATTCACTTCGTTTACAGAAGATGCCGACGGATTTGACATTATAAAGGGATATTTTAAAGTAAACGTTGTAGATAAAAATACAGGCTTAAGTCACGTTATAACAGGCTCTTACAATACCGGCGGGTAAATAACCAATAGCTATGGCAAAGCGTGGCGATCAATAAGATCAATTACTACCACAGCTATTTTGATGCAACAATATTAGCAAATTAATGATGCCTAAGCCGAAACTTACCGATACCGAACAGGTAGCCCAACACATCCAAAACCTCGACCCGGCTGTCCGCGACGCGGTAGAAACACTCCGACAAACCATTTTAGGATCCGACGGCAACATTGCGGAGCAGATAAAATGGAACAACCCCAGTTTCTACTATAACGGCCCCATGGCGCCGTTTGACCCGAAAGAATACAAGCGCGATATAGCGGTGATGAACTTGCACAAGAACCGGTTGATGCTGGTGTTCCCAAGCGGCGCCAGTGTTGATAATACCGGCGGCTTACTGGAGGGTGATTACAAGGACGGGCGCCGTTTATCTATCTTTAAAGATAAGGCAGATGCCGAAGCAAAGGCCGGTGCCTTGCAGGATGTAATTAAAAAGTGGTTGAGTTTGGTGGAGAAGTAATTAAACCAACCTTTGTTGGCTTATCCAATGGCTAACGGATCGGCATGCGTAAAAGCCAATACCTTGAAATAATGGTAACAGTGTTTTGTCAGGATCTTAAAAAAGATAAGCAATTGATTATAAAACTATTGTAAAATATAATTACCGTTCACGGCCGTGAACGTGAACAAAACCGTTAAACAGACAATTATTATTTATACTTCCAATGCCTTGTCTTTCCCTCGGCTATCCAGGCCATCCCCTCTGCTAATCTTTTATCGCGTGTGGCTTCTGTTTTGGCCTCCTCAAACCAGGTAATGTATTCCTTTTTTTGTGACGGACTGAAGTTATCAAAGTATTCGGCGGCCTGCGTATTATCGGCCAAAAGGTCTATCAGGTAACCGGGTGTTGCAACTACCCCGGTGGTGGCGGGCTCCTTTCTGACCTTTGGCGTGGCAATTGTTGCAGATGGCGCGTTCTTTAATTCCATTGCCTGGCGGATATACCAGATCAGGATATCGTCATTTGGCAGATCTGCAAGGGTGGTCAATTTGCCTATGCTGCCCGCGTTGCCTTCGTCTTTTATTAAACCGTGCGGGTCGGGCAGGGTATCGGCTTTCCAAAAGCCGAAGCCTGCATGTTGCTTAAAGGCCATCATAAAACAAAGCACGCCCTTATATTCGAAAAACGGCGCACTCCATTTCATGGTCTCTGTAATCTGCGGCGATGCACGGTGCACCAACCCGCGCAGGTGATTTAAGATGGGTTTGGCAAAATCTACCGATTTTTCGATATAGGCATCTACCCTTGCATCCATGTTTTCCATGATGCAATTTAATAAAAAATTATCTTAACAAATGTTTTAGGTCGGGGTGCGCTTGCGACGCCTGGAATTCGGTTATTTCAAACTCTGCCAGCTTGTGCTGATGGAAAGGGTCATCGGCGATGATCTTCTCAAGTATCTCTTTTGAATCCGCCTGGGCGATGATAACACCACCCGTGCGCGGCACTTTTCGGCCACTCATCAAAAACACATCAGCCGCGTAATATTTCTTCAGATACTTGACATGGGCATCCATGTGCTCATCAAGTTCTTCGAGTGGGGCGATATAGTTGAGGCTGATAATGAACATATTTTGGTGAGTGGTTAATGGTTAATTAGTGAGTAGTTAAACCAAATAATTAACTAACCAGATCCCTAAACAGCTGGATATGCCAGCTATCTTTAAACGGCACTTCCCATTTGGTTTGCAGTTCGGTGATGTTTTGGGCGAGGTTGTTAAATACAATGGTTTCGGTATTGATGGTGCCGGCTTTAAGCAGGTCTTCAAACTGATGGCGGGGCACGGATATCACTTCTTCACCATCGCGGTAGGCCAGGTTAAACCTATCGAACAGGTTGATGCCGAAATGCTGCTCCAGTTGCTTCATAAAATTGACGGATTTATCTATTGAGCAACCGCTTGCACCTGCCTGGCTTTCGTCAACTATCAGGATCAGGAACCGGTTGTACCTTATCTCGGCTTTGGCAAGCAACTGGTTGTTGTGGGCCGTCCAACCGGTAGTAAAATTATCCAGCAAAACCTGTGCTTGAAGCACTTCAGCGTCGGTTAATTTACGGTCGGATTGGTAAACCCAAACCCTTGAGTGTGAAGAAAATTCCATATCGCAAATTTATCAAAATATTAACTTAGGTGTATTATAAGTTGTCATGCAAAAATCACTTCTGCCGGGAAATAAAAAAGCAATGCTGATTGCGGCAATTGTGCTCCCAACGCTATTTTTATGTGCGTTTAAGGCATATAATACCGAGCTGGAGTGGATAAACTGGGGCAACCGCTTCCTGAATGAGAGCTACAACCCTACCGTGGAGCCCAACCTGAAGAAGTATGAAATAACCCTCACCCCTGATCATTTTATGCGCCTGCGCAAAACTTATCAACATGGTAAACTTGAATATTATTCGTTCAGTTTAAAGCGTTTTTCGGAATTGCAGTACATTGCCGGAACTTCTACTACCGATACCCTCGAAATTAAAACCCAGGCCGACGATATCATTTACCAAACTTACGAAGACCCCAAAGGCGACATAGATTCCATGGCTACCCGGTGGGACATCCCCGTCAAAAAACTATCGCCCCAAAGGCTGGATAGTTTGAAGCAAGCCCTGAACTTTTTGAAGGGTAAAGGCTTATAAAAATATGCATCACCAGGAATTTGAATCGCCGGAGGGTTTGCGGGGTGCCGTTAAATGTTTTTGGTACACCCGGCAGGATCTTGGCGACGCCTTAACCAGTTTTGAAGTAGTGCCCGATGGTTATGCCGAGATCATTTTTCACTTTGGCAGCGGGTGCAGCATTTTAAAGGATGACATTTTACTACCTCTCGCCTCGCCTTTTATGATTGGGTTGCTCAACCAGCCTGTGCATTTTTATACAAAAAACATTTTCGAGATCATCGGCATAAGATGCTGGCCCTGGGCGGTGTTCGGGTTGCTTGGCTTGCCACCGGGTAAAGACGGCGTACGCATTTTTGAGCACCCTATTGCAAGCCTGCAAATTACCTTAAGCAAATGCATAGAGGCAGGCGATATAACAAAAGCGGTAGAACAGGTAAAACATTACCTGCTCACCACGCAGTTAACACTAAACACAGATAACATGCTAACTAAGGCCGGAATTGCGATTGGAGGGGCAAACGGTACTATGCCCGTAAGCGACATAGCCGCTGCGGCACACGCCACAGTGCGCACGTTGGAACGCAAATTTAAGCAGTCATCGGGTTACACGGTTAAAGATGTATTGGGATTAATGCGGTTTGAAAAGGTGCGCAACGCATTGTGGATCAACCCAAAATGTAAGCTCGCGAGCCTGGCACATCAACTTGGTTATGCCGACCAGGCCCACCTAAGCCGCGAATTTAAGCGGTATAGCGGCACCACCCCGGCGGCCTTCGCTCGCAAAACCAAACAATGGAAGTACACCAGCGGCAGTGATTTTGTCGCGTTTATACAAGCCTAATGAGCAGGCCTTCCTCAACTTTGTGTTTTTAAACGTGATACTATGTTACTAAACAATAAACAAGTTGCCATTATTGGCGGTGGCCCCGGCGGGCTAACGCTGGCAAGGCTTTTACAGCTAAAAGGCGCTAATGTTAAGGTCTACGAACGCGATGCTAATAAAAATGCGCGTGTTGTTGGTTCCCCGCTGGACATGCACGAAGATTCGGGCATGGCGGCGCTGCGCAAAGCAAATTTGGTTGCCGAACTTAAAAAGAACTTTCGGGTTGGTGCCGATAAAAAAGTTATTGCAGACGAAAATGCAACTGTACTTTTCAGCGACCACGGGGCCAAAACAGAGGAAGACATCGAGAGCGGCTCCTTTAACCCCGAAATTGACCGAGTGCTGTTACGCAAGATCTTCCTGGATTCTTTGCAGCCGGAAACTGTTATTTGGGATAGTCACTTTATTTCGATGAAAGTAAAGGGTGAGGGTTGGCTTTTGCATTTGAAAAATGGCACAGCCGCCTACGCTGACCTGGTGGTAGCGGCAGATGGTGCCAATTCAAAGGTTCGCCCGTACATAACCGACACCAAATCGTTTTATGTTGGTGTTACAATGGTAGAATTCAACGTGCCGAATGCCGAAGAAACCGCACCTCATATTTACAATTTGCTAAACGGTGGCAAAATAATGGCCTTCGGTGATAATAAATGCATATTGGGTGGGCAAAAAGGCGGCGGAGCCCTGGGCTTTTACGCCAGTTTTAAACCCGAGGAAAATTGGGCTATCAAAAGCGGGATTGATTTTAACGACAGGGTGCAACTACTGCGATGGTTTAAAACCGAATATGCCGGTTGGAGTAATATCTGGCACGAGTTAATTAAAAACGCTACAACACCCGTTATCCCCCGCCCTATTTACTGCATGCCGTTAAATAAACCCTGGGACGCCCAACCCAACGTAACTATGCTTGGGGATGCCGCGCACGTAATGCCACCCTTTGCTGGCGAAGGTGCAAATATGGCTATGCTGGACGCGCTGGATTTGAGTGAATGCCTAACATCGGGCGAGCACAATACGTTGCACGAGGCGATTACATCATACGAAGTAAATATGCGTGAAAGGGCATCCGCAGCAGCAAAACGCTCTCTTGAAAATGGCGAGCGAATGCATTCGGAAGGTGCGCTGGCAAAGATGCTGGCAATATTCGGAAGAAAATAGTCTCCCTACAGAAAGGAGTTTATAACCCGTTCGCCCTAACCGTAATCTCGGCAATATCCAGCACCTTTATTTCTTGTTCTTTTTCCATGTGTTTAACTCCGTCGGTCAACATAGTCATGCAGAAGGGGCAGCCGGATGCTACAATGCTGGCACCTGTTTGGATCACATCAAGCATGCGCTCGTCATTAATGTCTTTTTTGCCCCGCTCGGGTTCTTTAAACATTTGCGCGCCGCCTGCACCACAGCAAAGGCCATTGCTTTTGCAGCGTTTCATTTCTACCAGTTCGGTATCCAAAATCTCTAAAGCCGCGCGCGGTGCTTCATAAACGTTGTTTGCGCGGCCAAGATAACAAGGGTCGTGAAAGGTTATTTTACGGCCTTTAAAGCTTTCGCCACCTTCGGCCTTTAGCTTGCCTTCGTCGATAAGGGATTGGATCAATTGGGTGTGGTGGATCACCTCGTAAGTACCGCCAAGGCCTGGGTATTCGTTACGGATGGTATTGAAGCAATGCGGGCATCCGGTCACTATTTTTTTGATATTGTAACCGTTCAGCACCTCGATATTTACCATGGCCTGCATCTGGAACAAAAACTCGTTACCCGCGCGTTTGGCAGGGTCGCCGGTGCAGCTCTCTTCGGTACCTAAAACGGCATAGCTCATGCCCACATGGCTAAGGATCTTGCAAATGTCGCGGGTTATTTTTTGCGCGCGCTCGTCAAAACTACCGGCACAACCTACCCAAAAAAGTATTTCAGGCTCTTTGCCTTCGGAAGCCAGTTGGGCCATGGTTGGTATCGTCTGCTCCATTATTCTTCTTCGCTAATGTCAGTTATAAACTCCTGTATGCTGCTGTAATTGGCAAATGTTATGGCCGAATTTATCGCACCTAACCTGTTCAAAACATCAAGCGCCACCACTAAGGCATCAGCTTCTGTACCAAATAGTTTGGTGTCCCACTGGACGCCTGCCAATACTTCATTTTCGGCCATATCTAAACAGAGATCCTCTAAAAAAGCAGCCAGCGGGATTTCCGTAGGCACGTAACTTTTCCAATCATCGCGCGCGCAGGCTTTGGCCCCTGCCCTGTCTGACCAGAACGGGATAACCGACAATTCTTCGTTATCCGTAGCATCGGCATTTGCCCAGCCCGTTTTACTTTTTAAGCCCCAAACCTGTTTGCCGGCAGCTACCTTTTCTACAAAGGCTATATATTTCGATTCTAAATCTTGCGACATATTCTATTATTCTTTTTCGGCCCAGTTTAACCTGTCGGCCTGGCTATATTTCCATGGCGCGCCGTTGTTTTCCATATTCCCGAACATGTTGTTGAGGCTTGCAGGTGCCTGCGATTCTTCCATCACCACGTAACGGCGCATCTCGGTAATGATCTCCAGCGGGTTTATATTTACCGGGCAGGCCTCCACACAGGCATTACAGGTGGTACAAGCCCACAACTCCTCGCGGGTAATGTAGTTATCCAGTAAGCTTTTATCGTCGTTGTAATCCTTGCCGTGCTTATCAATATTGTTGCCTACCTCTACCAGCCTATCGCGGGTATCCATCATAATCTTGCGGGGCGATAACAGCTTACCCGTGATATTTGCCGGGCAAACCGATGTACACCTGCCACACTCGGTACAGGTGTAGGCCTCCATCAGGTTTTTCCAGGTCAGGTCGGTTACGTCCTTCGCCCCAAAACGACTAATCTCTGCAGGCTCGGGCACTAAAGAAGGATCAAGCATCGCCTTTACCTCGTTGGTAACCGATGCCATGTTGCTAAACTCACCTTTTGGCTCCAGGTTAGAATAATACACATTGGGGAAGGCCAGCAATATGTGGAAATGCTTTGAATACGGAAGGTAATTTAAAAACGCCAGGATTCCGATGATGTGGAACCACCAGCAGCCCCGCTCGATACCTACCAACGAATTAGCACCCGATGGTAACAACGGCGCTATCAGATCGCTTACCGGGAAACTGCCTGCAGTTAGGTAATGCCCAAAATGCAGGGCCTGTAATTTATAATCGGCGGCGTTCATGGTCAGGAAGGCCGTCATCAACAAAATCTCGATAATAAGGATATAGTTGGCATCCGATTTTGGCCAGTTGGTCATCTCGGTACCGCTAAAGCGTTTCAATTTAAGGATGTTACGGCGGGCCAGGAATACCACACATGATACCAGCACCAGTAGCGCCAGCATCTCAAATCCTCCTATCAGCAAACCGTATAAGCTACCCAATGGTTTAGAAAAGATCCGGTGCGACCCAAAGATGCCGTCTATCATGATCTCCAGTACCTCCAGGTTGATGATCACAAAACCAACATAGATAAAGAAGTGCATAACTGCCGCCGTGGGCCTTTTCACCATTTTAGTTTGGCCCAAAGCAACTTTTGCCATAATGGCCCAACGCTCGGCGGGGCGGTCGCTCCGGTCGGTATCACGGCCCAAAAGGATATTGCGCCTAACCTTGGCAACGTTTTTACCAAAAAGGTAAGCAGCGCCCAGTAAAATGATGATAAAGATAACCTGTCCGACCATATATAATATTATGCGTGCATAGTAATTTAAGGCTAAAGTAGGGATTTGATTTAAAGTAAAGATAGATATTGCCTAAATGTTTTAAACTTAGAATTTGTTTAAATAAGGCGTGTTATACCACCTCCTGAAAAAAACTAAAAATAATTTTAGGCTGTAATTCCCTGAAATTCAATTACCGGCGGCCTGAAGATGACATCCATCCAACTAAAATTGAAAAAAAAGTTTCCGGAAATAAAAAAAACGCTACATTTGCAAACCTCAAATAGAGCGGGGTGCCATAGCTCAGTTGGTAGAGCAAAGGACTGAAAATCCTTGTGTCGCTGGTTCGATTCCAGCTGGCACCACCTTACTGGACAAGTCAGTTAATTCTGAACTTGTCCAGTTGTTTTTTGTACCTAAGCCATTGTTAATCAACAAGATATTGCTAATGATTTCGTTCATCCGAATAGTTCGATGTTTGAAACCGTCAAACATAAGATTTTGCGGGTACATCGAACTAATTATCTTGCGTTTGACCTCTAAATTGTTGCACTTGTAGTTGTAATTCAGTGATTTAAGGTTCGATATTCCTCTATTTAACAATTGATCGGCGATTCGGGATGTCCGAATAATCTCAGGCAACCTGCTTTCCAAGGAAATGATCTCTTTTTCGCATTTTATTTTTACAGCTTGAAAATCAACACTGGTAAAATCCCCGCTTAATATTAAATCTCTTGCCTGGTTGATTTTTTCATTCAGCGCCTTAATCTCATAAATTACCTGCCTTTGGCTATTGTCCCCGTCACCCGACTTCTGACGGAATGCCTTGGTCAAGACATCGGTATAAAAGGGTTCATAGCCCTCGCGAATTTTAACCTGACCTACTTCGTCAAGAAACGATGTGTTTACCTCTTCGGCCTTAAACCTGACTTTACAAACAGCGGAACAATGGTAATAATAATAGTAGCTTCCTGCCTGACCTTTTGATGCGCTTCCGGTAAGTTTGCGGCTGCATTTAGGACAATCTGGAGATTATGATGAATGAGACCACACCATTTCGGCGCAAGCTGACCCACTGTTTCGGGGCAAACTGACCATGGTATTTCGGGGCAAACTGACCC
>NZ_JBSRZI010000013.1:0-137326 GCF_054057495.1 Mucilaginibacter sp. UYNi724
TTTAAATGCGAGGCTTCACCTTTTACTTTAACTACCTTGTAACTCATTTTGTTGACCATTTATTAGTCAACTTTTTTCAGGACGAGACACTTAAAATATATTAGCCCCGCTTATTCGGCGGGGCTAATATTTCATATCAAGAAGCATCTGCAGATTTGGGATCTACGTATCTGAAAATATATTTTAGGTATCTATACGTGCGTAACGAGCATTTTTCTCGATAAACTCACGGCGCGGGGCAACTTCGTCACCCATCAGCATAGAGAAGGTGTGGTCGCATTCGGCGGCATTCTCAATAGCTACTTTTTTAAGTGTACGGTTAGCCGGATTCATGGTAGTATCCCATAATTGCTCGGCATTCATCTCACCCAAACCTTTATAACGCTGTACGTGTACACTATCCTCTTTACCCTGGCCTTTAAGGCGCTGTATAGCGGTATCGCGTTGTTCATCTGTCCAGCAGTATTCAAATTCTTTACCTTTTTTAACCTGGTAAAGCGGTGGCGATGCAATGTACACATAGCCATACTCAACCAATTCCTTCATATAACGGAAGAAAAAGGTAAGAATAAGTGTGGTAATGTGCGAACCATCTACGTCCGCATCCGTCATGATCACAATTTTGTGGTAACGTAACTTGGTTAAGTTTAATGCTTTCGCATCCTCGGGGGTACCGATGCTTACACCAAGACCGGTGAACATATTTTTTATCTCTTCGTTCTCGTAAATTTTGTGCTCCATGGCTTTCTCCACATTCAGGATCTTACCACGTAGTGGCAGAATGGCCTGGAACTCGCGGTTACGGCCCTGTTTAGCCGTACCACCCGCCGAGTCGCCCTCTACAAGGTAAAGTTCGCATAAAGTTGGATCGCTATTGGCACAATCAGACAGCTTGCCAGGTAAACCCGAACCTGTCATCACACTTTTACGCTGTACCATTTCGCGGGCCTTACGTGCAGCTGCACGGGCTGTAGCAGCAAGGATAACCTTCTGCACTATCATTTTAGCTTCCCGTGGGTTTTCTTCAAGGTAGTTACCTAAAATTTCGCCTACGGCCACGTTAACGGCACCACTCACCTCGCTGTTACCCAATTTGGTTTTGGTTTGCCCTTCAAATTGCGGCTCTTGTACTTTTACCGAAATTACAGCTGTTAACCCCTCACGAAAGTCATCACCGGTAATCTCGATCTTCATATTTTTCAACAAGCCCGATTTATCCGCATAAGCCTTAAGCGTGCGGGTTAAACCCATCCTGAAACCGGCAACGTGTGTACCTCCCTCAATAGTGTTGATGTTATTTACGTATGAGTGCACATTTTCGGTATAGGTATCGTTGTACTGGAAAGCCAGTTCAACCGGGATACCCTGCTTAATACCTTCCAGGTAAATTGGCTCCGGGATGATAGCAACACGAGTACCATCAAGGTATTTTATAAACTCCCTTAAACCCCCTTCAGAGAAAAATTCCTCCATTGGGAAAGAACCGTCGTCGTTAGTTTCGCGCTCATCTGTTAGCGTTAAGCGGATGCCTTTGTTCAAAAATGCAAGCTCGCGTAAACGGGTTGCCAGTGTTTCAAACTTATATTCGGTTGTAAGTGTAAATATTTCTGCATCCGGTTGGAAAGTTTGGGTGGTACCTGTTTTATCAGATACGCCAATCTCTTTAACCGGGAACAATGGTTTACCACGTTCGTATTCTTGTGTAAAAATTTTACCCTCGCGGTACACAACAGTTTTAACGTGTATAGATAGCGCGTTAACACAACTTACACCCACACCGTGCAAACCACCGGATACTTTGTAGGTATCCTTATCAAACTTACCGCCTGCGTGCAGCACGGTCATTACTATTTCAAGGGCTGATTTTTGTTCTTTAGTATTGATACCCGTTGGGATACCACGGCCATTATCTACAACGGTAATAGAATTGCCTTTGTGGATAGTAACGTTAATGGTATCACAATACCCGGCAAGCGCCTCATCTATCGAGTTATCAACTACCTCGTAAACCAAGTGGTGAAGGCCTTTTACGCCCGTATCACCAATGTACATCGAAGGCCTTTTACGTACGGCTTCTAAACCTTCTAAAACCTGTATATTATCCGCTGAATAATTTGATTTATCCTGATTTTTTTCGCTCATATTTGATTAATACAATAACCACCAAATTTACGAATTTAGCTTTGTATTAACTCGGATTATGTGCAACATTAATGCGATTGTGGATAAATATGACCTATAATAAACATCTTAATTAATGGTTAGGAAACTTGTGGCGAAAGATTATATTTGTCAAAATTTTTTTTAAGATAAACCCAATGAAAATGAAGGCTTCAATTGTTACAAAATCAGTATTAGCATTACTAATAGCTGCAGGTGTATCTGCTTGTAACCAAAATAAACCAGACGCTAAACCTGCTTCAACAACAACTGCAGGCACAACTGCCGACGGTCCTGAAATTGTTTACATTAACCAGGATTCTTTAGTATCTAAATACGATTACATTAAGGACATGGACAAGCGCCTTGGTGATAAAAGTAAAGCTGCGCAGACTGATGTTGCTTCGCGCCAGCAGGCTATCCAACGCGAGGTTGCTGAATACCAAAAAGCTGCCCCTACCATGGCGGCAGACCAACGTGCCGCTACCGAGCAACGCTTACAACGTAAAGGCCAGGAGTTTCAACAATATCAACAAAATGCAGGTGCACAAGTACAAAATGAGCAAGTAACTGAGCAAACCAAACTTTACGAAAAACTGGTTGAGTTTACTAAAGCTTACGCTAAAGAAAAAGGTTACAAAATGATCCTTACTTATCAAAAAGGTAATGCAACTGTTCTTTACGGCGACCCAAGCCTTGACGTAACTACTGAAGTAGTTAAGAGATTAAATGACGCTTACGCCAAAGACAAAAAATAGCATGTCAGATGTGCAAATAATTAAAATATAATTATTAAAAACCTCAGCTTACAGTTGAGGTTTTTTAATTTAGAGCAATATGGAAGACAAAGGCAACGAAAAGTTTATGCAGATGGCCATCGACCTGTCTGAATATAACGTAAAGCAATCGCAGGGCGGCCCCTTTGGTGCGGTGATTGTAAAGGATGGTATGGTGATAGCGCGCAGTGCAAACCGCGTTGTGCCTACTAACGACCCCACGGCCCATGCAGAGATATCGGTTATCCGCCTGGCCTGCCAGGAGCTGGAAACTTACAATTTAGACGGCTGCGAAATTTATACCAGTTGCGAACCCTGCCCCATGTGCCTGGGCGCCATTTATTGGGCACGCATCAGCAAAATTTACTATGCCAATACCAAAAAGGATGCTGCCGATATAGGTTTCGACGACCATTTTATTTATGACGAATTAGCGCAGCCTATGGAAAAACGCAAACTTCCTTTTGTACAAATGATGCACACTGAAGCCCTTGACGTTTTTAAACAATGGACGGAATCGGAAAGCAAGAAGGATTACTAATTAAATACTTACCCGATCAGCGATTTAATCAGTCCTTCCAGATCTTTTAGGTAAAGCATATTTGGCCCATCGCTCATGGCCTGGTCCGGGTCGGGGTGTGTTTCTATGAAATAACCGCTGGCACCAAATGCCTTTGCTGCATGTGCCATGTTTGGCACAAATTTACGGTCGCCGCCGGTTTTGCCCCCTGCACCGCCAGGGCGCTGTACCGAGTGGGTACAATCCATACAAACAGGATAGCCAAACTCCAGCATATCGGCAACATTCCTAAAATCAACTACCAGATTATTATATCCAAATGAGTTACCGCGCTCGGTAAGTATAATCTGGTCGTTACCGCTTTCTTTTACTTTTTGCGCAGGGTAAAACATATCCTGGCCCGATAAGAACTGCGCCTTTTTAACATTTACTATTTTGCCCGTTTCCGCAGCTGCTACCAACAAATCTGTTTGGCGGCAAAGGAACGCCGGAATCTGCAGAATATCTACCACTTCGGCACACGCAGCGGCCTGAAATGGTTCGTGGATATCCGTTGTAACCGGCAAGTTAAATTTCTCTTTTACGTTATTCAGCATCTCCATACCTTTAGCTAAACCCGGGCCGCGATAAGCACTTACACTGGTTCGGTTAGCCTTATCAAATGATGATTTAAAAACTATTGTAACCGGGTATTTAGCGCCAATTTCGGCAACCTTTTCGGCTACGGTGTAAAGCAATTCCTGGTTTTCCATTACGCATGGGCCAACAATAAAAAAAGGTTTTTGAGTGATGTTGTTATATAATCCCATTGTCTTTTATCTTTTTGCGTGCAAGTTCAAGGTCTTCCGGTGTATCTATCCCCTTCTCGATGCCTTTCACTTCAATCATTTTAATTTTATAGCCGTTCTCAATCGCCCTCAGCTGCTCCAGTTTTTCTGTGCTTTCTAAAAACGAAACCGGCATGGTAATAAACTGTTTCAGGAATGATGCTTTGTAAGCATACACGCCCATATGTTTTTTGTAAGCGGACGAATCTTTCACCTCCCCATCTCTCGAAAACGGTATAGCGAATCTTGAGAAATAGATAGCGTTTCCATTTACATCGGTAACAACCTTAACAAGGTTTGGGTTATTTAGTTCCGCTACATCGGCAACAGGCGCAAAAATACTGGCCATACCGGCGTCGCTTTGCTGTAATGCAATTATCAGCCTGTCAATGATGCTGGCATCAAAAAAGGGCTCGTCGCCCTGTACATTTACCACCATATCGCATGGTACTGTTTCTATAACCTCGGCAATACGATCTGTCCCGCTGGGGTGCTCCTCTTTTGTCATAAGTACGTTTGGAGTAAACGTTTTGCAAGCGTCAAATACTTCGGTGCTGTCGGCCGCTATCCAAATCTCGTGATGCAGGGTTGCTTTTAGGCAAGCTTCGTACACACGCTGTATAATAGGCTTTCCACCCAGATCAAGCAACATTTTACGCGGCAAGCGAGTTGATTTTAGCCTTGCAGGTATAACAATAATTACCTTCATCTGCTAAGCTTGGTTAAATATCTGGTAAACGCCGATAAGGACGTTATTATCGTTATGCACCAGCAGGGTAGTTATCTTGCGCTTCATCATAAGTTCCTCAGCGTCGTAAACCAACTCGTGTTCGTTAATTATCCGCGGTGAAGTATTCATCAGATCGCTAATAGGCAGGTGATAAATATCTTCATATTTTACTAATCCGCGGCGCAAATCTCCGTCGGTTATTACGCCTTCTACTTTATCCGGCGAGCCGACTATAACCATTCCCAGTTTGCCTTCACTCATTTGCAAAACCAATTGAGTGAAAGTAGCTTTGGTATTGATAAAAGGAAGTTTGTCGGTACGCATCAGATCTTTAACCCTTACCAATAATTTTCGGCCAAGCCTGCCTCCGGGATGGAAACGCGCAAAATCAGCGGGACTAAAATCTCTTGCCGTCATTAGTGCTACTGCTAAAGCATCACCCATAACTAACGTTGCGGTGGTGGATGATGTGGGCGCTAACTCAAGCGGACAAGCCTCCTGCTTAACGCAAACATTTAAATGGTATGTGGCGTTGGTAGCCAGTGTAGATTTAGCGTTTCCGGTTATAGCTATAAACGTATTTTTATTGTATTGTAGATAAGGTACAATTTTTAACACCTCTTCGGTTTCGCCGGAGTAAGATACAAGTAGAACCACGTCGTCGGTACTTATCATCCCAAGGTCGCCGTGAAAAGCCTCGGCAGGATGCATAAAAAAACTTGGGGTACCCGTGCTGGTGAAAGTGGCCGAGATCTTCTTGCTAATATGGCCGGACTTCCCCATCCCGCACACAACTAATTTACCTTTGGATTGCAGGATAGCGTTAACTGCCTGGTTAAACTGTTCGTCTATCATCGAAGCCACATACTGCAACGATGCAATTTCTATATCAAATACTTTTTGGGCAATACTTTTCATAAGCTGTAGTAGCTCGGGTATTATTTAGTATTGCAATAATACTCAATAAAATCAGATTAGATCAATGAACGGCCGTACCGCGCTAATAGTTTAAACTAAGATTACTTAGTCCTGCAATACCCGTAGTTTTTTTGGCTCTACTTCTATTTGTCCCGGATGTAGCAGGCTTTTTTTATCCAAATGTTCAAACTGTGAGTTTTTACTGATAAACTCAGGTACAATATCCTTCATTTTATTAACCATTGCCATATCATCATTTTGCTGATTTAGCAAAATAAGTTCGTTAATGTCATCGGTAACCTTTTTGTACGGGTATGTTATCACCTCTGAGATCTTAATCTTCTCGTGGTGGGTTGGCATGGTATGCTCGCCCTGGTTAAGCAATTCCTCGTAAAGCTTTTCGCCCGGGCGAAGGCCTGAGTAAACAATTTTGATATCCCGCTCGGGTTGTAAACCCGCAAGCTTAATCATTTTTAGTGCCAGGTCAACAATTTTAACAGGCTCGCCCATATCAAAAATAAATATCTCGCCACCTGTACCCATTGTACCGGCTTCCAACACCAAATGTACCGCCTCGGGTATGGTCATGAAATACCGTGTGATCTCCGGATGGGTTACAGTAATAGGGCCGCCTTTTTGGATTTGCGCCCTAAAACGCGGTATCACCGAACCGTTAGAACCTAACACATTACCAAAACGGGTGGTTATAAAGCAAGTGCCTTTGTTTATAGGGTTATCTTTTAATGATTGGATATAGATCTCGGCAATACGCTTGGTAGTCCCCATGATGTTTGAAGGATTAACAGCCTTATCGGTAGACACCATCACAAACTTATTTACACCGTGTGCAACTGATAGATCAGCAATATTTTTTGTACCTAACACATTCGCCCTAACCGCTTCTGATGGGTTCTCTTCCATCATTGGCACATGTTTGTAAGCAGCAGCATGATAAACAACTTCTGGTTTGTAATCTAAAAACAGCTTTTGCATACGATCGTGATTCCTGATATCCCCGATGAATATTTTTATCGGTATCTGTGCAAACTTTTCTTCTACCTCTAACCGGATCTCGTGCAGTGGCGATTCGGCCTGGTCACAAAGGATAACCATTGCCGGATCATATTGTAATACTTGCTGAACGATCTCTGAACCGATAGAACCAGCGGCACCTGTAATCAATACTCGCTTGCCTTGCAAATCTTCAGATATACGTGTAGTATCAATTTGTATTGTTTTACGCTGAAGCAGGTCCTCTATCTTTAGGTCTTTAATCTGCTGCATGTTAAGTTTACCGTAAATCCATTGATCTGATGGTGGTACAGTAAGTACTTGGATACCCAAAGCAAGGCATGTTTCCAGAGCCGTTTTTTTCGACTGCTCGTCAAGATGATGATTCATGATGATCATCTTATCTATGGCACGTTTTTCTTTAAGCTTTTCAAGTTTATTTATATCATAAACCCTCACCTGCTGTATTTCTTTATTGATCTTATTGTTATCAGCATCCACAAAACCTGCTATAACAAAGTTGGTTTGCGCGCTGGCTTCTAAAGCTTGTTTCACCAATACGGCACTGGTATCAGAACCGTAAATAAGTACCGTGGTTTTTTTTGAACTTGAATAGTTATTAAGGTAGTTGAACGCACTTTTCACACCGCTTCTCAAGAGAATGAGTAGGGTACTTGATACTGAGAAATTAACAAGCAAAACAAGATCGATGGTGGAAGATTTTACATGCAAGTAAGGTTTAACCCACAATGTAACTACCAGCATATATAATAAACTGCTGATAAACACCGACCCAAATATACGTAACACATCACGCGTATTTGAATACCTGATAAGACCTATATGTACCCTCATCACGTACATAACCAATGCGGCAACTATACAATAAACACCTGTATAAATAAAAAAGTAACCCCTTAATATATTTACAAAATCAAATCTGTTTACAATAAGATAAGAGGATGAAAAAGACCATGTAACAATAACAAAGTCTAATAACATTATTATCCAACGGGGTAAAACCTTGCTAAAAAGTAAGTATTTCTTCATAGGTACATTTTTGCCAATCTAAACAAAGATAAAGAATAATAATTCCATCGAGAAATAAGAAAATTATATTGAAATATAACCAATGTATTTTCTTGATACTTAACTTTAGATATTAACTATTAAACGCCTTAAATAACCTAACAGTTTAAAATTATAATTAACACCGTTTATTTAAAGACATAAGTATCGCACACATTAACAACACAATTGGGGGACATTTGTTGTTAAGGCAGCTCAAATATAAAAAAATAACATTATTAATTATAACTTATAGGCGTTTTTTATGCTAAACTTTCAAGATAACGTAGTAATATTTGTTAAAACGATGCCTTGCCCTTCATTAACTTTGGTTTGAATACTATGTATATAATTGCCAAGGAGGTTGTAATTGTTATAAAAATTATCCACTCTGATGCATTTATATACAAAACTATAAATGCTATTATAATAAATTGTACAAACGCATAGCATGCCGCCACTATTACATGCAACAACTTCCGCTCATTAGCCAGTATCTGGTAAAAATGCAGGCGATGAGCCTTAAATATATTTTGCTTTAATATTAACCTGTGTACTATAGTTAACACGGCATCTACTCCATAAACCGAAAGAAATAAAATGTAGGCCCAGTGTCCGCTTACTTGTATCAGCCTGAATAGTAAGAAAACTATCCAAAAAGCTATTGCTACACTGCCAACATCGCCAGCAAAGCATTTAGCCCTTTTGCGAAAATTAAAGAATAAAAAAGCCACACTCGCCAGCATTGGCAACCATATCAAATCAGCCTCTATAAATGCCTCGCCTTTTAAATTAACGTATTGTAACCCGGCAAGCACAACCAATGTATAGGCACCGGTAATACCGTTTATGCCATCCATAAAGTTGTACATATTTATAATACCAATACTAATAATATACAAGGCTATACATACATAAAAAGGAGTTTCAAAAATATTTAAGTATGCAAACATGAGCGTTACGGCAGCAATATGTACAACAACCCTAATCTTGCTTGAAAGCGTAATTCTGTCATCAATAAAACTTATTACGCTTATGGCAAGCAGGCCCACGCCAGGTAGCCAGTACTGAGGGTGCAATACTACCGCACAAACAATGGCGAATGTAAATATAACTCCACCACCGCGAATAGTAACTTCTGTATGCGAGCTGCGTTCATTTGGCTTATCAATAATGTTATAATGATCTGCTATTTTGAAATACAAAAGCATCACACCAAAAAAAACAAGCAGTAAAAAGGGGTATAGTATCATAACGTTATTTCGCTAAGCTTTTTAACCACAGAGGATGGCACCCACTTTATTGCGGCATGTAGCTTTTTATCATCGAATGTTAAGGTTGATGTTATTTTTTTCAATTTATTAGTATTAACGGGAAACCGGCTGCCTATTATATTACCGGCCCACCCTAATAGTTTAGCTAAAGGGATAGGTAAACTCAGGGGCTTTTTCTTATTCAATTGTTTAGAGATCACCGCCTCTAAATGCGAGAACATGGGATGCAGGCCATCTGTGACATTATAGATCCCGCCTATCTTTACGAGTTGAGGCAGTATAGTAGCAATATCTTCCGCCCATATAATGCTTTTGCGGGCATTTGCATTTCCAATGCTTAAATACCTGCCACTTTTTATACCATTGATCATAGCGCCAAGGTTACCCGGCGGGTTAATGCCGGCCACTAATGGAAGCCTCAATATAGTTAAGGTTATATCATTACGGTCAGCCCAATCAATCAAAAACTTCTCGGCCAGTATTTTTGATTTCGCATAGGGGGTTTCGCCGTTTAAAGCGTGCTCTTCTGTAATCAGTTCACCACTATCCAGCCCATAAACCGCTACAGTACTTATAAACACAAACTGCTTTGGCAACTTGCTAAAATTTTCGAGCCCTTTACACAGGTTTACGGTGCCCTCAAAATTAACATCATAAAACAACTGTTTTTCAGCCTCGGTTTTGGGCTCGGAGTGCGCTTTGCCTGCAGCATGAAAAACGACATCGTAGGCCTCGTTAAAAGCAGGTATTTCTATGGCTATATTGTAATTATAGGTGTTATTACTTACACCTAAAGTAATAACGTTATAGCCGAGTTGCTGCAATTGGGGAATGGTATTGCCAGCCAAAAAGCCAGAAGCCCCCGTATATAATAAATCAGGCATATAAAATTTTGTCTGCTATGGTTTTAAAAATCTGCCCTTGTTCAAATTTATCGTTAAATAAATTTAAACTGCTTTCTTGCATATTTTTTACCTGCCCGAGTGTAAGTGTTAAAAAAAATTCCATTTTCTGCTGCAAATCGGCAACGTTGCCAGGCTCAACTAAATAACCATTCACTGTATCTATACAGGTTTCTTTACACCCTTTATGGTTGGTTGTAATAATTGGCTTAGATAAAGCCAACGACTCGGTTAAAGACCTCGGCACACCCTCGGGGTAGTAACTTGGTAATACCACACAATCCGAGAGTTGTACAATCTCTTTAACATTTTTTTGGTAGCCGATGTATTTAATTGACGGGACAGATTCAATTTTTGACAGCACTTCTTTTTCGATACCCTTACTATCAAACCAACCGGCAATTAACAATACGGCATTAGGAAATTTATCTTTCAGATTTTTAAACGCTTCTACCAGTTCCAGTATTCCTTTTTCTTTTACAATACGGCTGCAAAACAAAAAATATTTATTATCAACAGCCATACCCCATTTTTCCCTGTCCGGAGCAGTTATCTGTATAAATTTCTCTTTGTTAACACCACTCCCATTTGTAAGAATAATTTTAGAGGGTTCGATAAATTTTTGTAATAAGATCTGGTCGTCGCTATTTTGTACAACAATAAAATCAGCTTTCTTTAAAATAGATAAATATGCTTTAAATACTTTGTTGATAAGTAAAGACGATCCTTGTTTATCCAGAAACCCAAGGCCGGCCACCGTAGCAACAACGGTTTTTACCTTTAGCTTTTTTGCTACATAAACACCTAATAAATTGGGAAAGAATTTATAGGTAAAAACGAGGTCGGGTTTTTCTGCCGCTATGATCTGTTTAAATTGTTTATATGTTTTAAATATGTCTGCAAAAAACTTCCACGACCTATTGTATTCATAAAAATAAACAGGATATGGGGTTTTAGCAACCTCTTCGGAATGCTTATCTTTTGGCACAATACCAAAGCATTGTTCAACACCTAAGCTTGTTAGGTAGTTTAAGAAGTTAACCCTGTAGGCAATATAATCTTCTCCGTAATGAGCTATTAAACAAGCTTTTTTAAACATAATTTTATTCAGGGAGCGTATATCTGCTCTTTATTTCTTAATGGCTTGTATAATTAGCTGCGTGTAAAGTGTGCTTCCGTTGTTATTCAGATGGGTCCTGTCGTGAAACAATTTACTATTATCTTCAGCAGCAAATGCATCGCTAAAATCAATAGTTTTCAACCCATATTTACTTAGTGTTTTATTTACTGTAGGCAACGGATTATTTTTAAATTTATTTAAAGTAGGCGATACTACAACCAACAGTTTGATCTTCCTTTTTTCTATAGTGGCGATCATTTCTTCAAATTTTCTAACCAGGGTAGTATCCTCTTTGTAATTGGTATTATTTCCTACAATTGTTTTATCGGTGGCGGTAAGTTTACTACCAAATAAGGCTTCATACCCATGATCGTTTTTTTGCCCAACACCTAACGCATGTTGCAGTATTGAACCCGGCAAAGAGTTAAACGCATACAGTTTGCTGACTTCCGACTTATAAATTTCGCGGGGGTTAATCTGATAAATAAGCTGCTTGATGTAGCTATTACGCCTAGTATATGGCAAAAAGGTACTTGTAAATATCTCTTTCTGCGTGCCTAATGTATCATAAGTAAAATCGTTTTGATTGATATCCAAAATAATATATTTAGGGCTATATCTTTTTAAAACTGATGTTATTAAAGCATAATTATAATCAAACTTAATACCATCTCGCCCTAAATTATAAGCAGATACCTGCAAGCTATCGCCAATTACAGACGATATGTAATGATGTGACGCCCTGGATGTGCCGAAAATTAATAGATTTTCATTTGCCTTTGATAAAGCGTAGGTGGTTGTAGAACTATCGCCTTGTTTCTCTTGATAAAACGCCCGTTCTATTAACGTGCCGAATACGTAATCTAAAACAAATAGTATAAGTAGTAGCAGTACAAACTTCTTTATTAATGTATAAAGTTGATTCTTCATTTTTTAAAACTGAAAATAAATGAACTGGCCTCCGTTAAATACACCAAACAATATAATAATGATGATAGACAGCGAATACCCTGCATACCTGATCACAGCGCTTTTATTGCTAAATACATTGAATTTTTGGGGATAGTATTCCTGTATATATTCAAAAAATAGCAACCCAAAAATAGCCGCTAAACTGTAAAAGAAACTTGCTGGTACGCCTAAAAACAAACCGCCACCTTTTAACGTGTATAAATTTTTACATATCAAAAGCGCCTCATGAACATTCCTGGCCCTGAAAAATATCCAGGCAAAACAAACTATGCCAAATATAAAAAGGTTAGAAAGCACGCGGGTAACGTATGTTTTGCGAAGAAATACATCAACTTTTAATTTCTTAAAAATAATACCGAATATAGAGTAAACGCCGTGCAGCGCACCCCATATTATGAAAGTCCAGCTGGCACCGTGCCATAAACCGCTAATCATAAAAACCACAAACACGTTGAAACACCATCTTGGTACTGCCACCCGGCTGCCGCCTAACGGAATATACAAGTAATCTCTAAACCACGTTGATAATGAAATATGCCATCGGCCCCAAAATTCCTGGATGTTTTTTGAAAAATACGGTCTTCGGAAATTGGTCATCAAATCAAACCCTAATATCTTAGCTGTACCTATAGCAATTTCTGAGTAGGCCGAGAAGTCGCAATAGATTTGAAATGCAAACATTACGGTAGCAACCAGGATAGATACGGCACTGTGTTTATCCGGATGATCGTAAACAGCGTTTACATAAATTGCAAGCCTATCAGCTATTACAAGTTTTTTTACAAACCCAACTAACACAATTTTAAAACCTTCAACAATACGGTTATAGTCAAAATTATGTTTTTCGTAAAACTGATGTATTACATTTTGAGGGCGCTCGATAGGCCCCGCAACCAGTTGAGGGAAAAACATTACATAAAGTGCATATATCCCAAAGTGCCGTTCGGCCTTCTGATTGCCTCTATACACCTCTATGGTGTAACTCATTGCCTGGAAGGTGTGGAAAGACAAACCTACAGGCAGTAATATAGAAAGGTTAGGTACATGATTGTTATAACCAATGCTATTTAGCAACAGCGATATGTTATCGTTTAAAAAATTATAATATTTAAAAACAGCCAATATACCTATGTTGGCAACCAGGCTCATTATTAAAAAAAGCTTCCTTTTTTTGCCGACGTTTTTTTCTATGAGCAACCCGGCATAATAGTCGATAACGATTGTAAAGCCTAAAATAAGTATATAAATAGGCAAAAAAACCATGTAAAAATAACAACTGCTCAATAGCAGAAGTAGCCATCGGTACTTATGCCCCATGGTGAAATAAATGCTGCAAACAATAATGAAGAATGCAACAAAGTGTAAAGAATTGAATAACATATGATAAGGTTCGGTTTAGTGAGCGGTAACGTTATTTATATCAATATCTTGTTCTGCCTGGCTTGCCATTTGTTGTTCGCGAAGCTTCTTCAAATAGTTTTTTCTACGAAGAGCCTTAAAGTCGACTGCTAATACAAGCATTAAAGGCAACAATTTTGCCCTGTGCCTTATTGCAGTACCGAAGTTTGAAACACCTAATGAAAATACGAAAGCCAGAGTTATGCTAATGATTAATATGAGGTAAGCTGTTTTATTTTCCTTGATAACCTTACGGTTTTTATAATAAGACCAGGCCATTAAAAGATACATCCCGGCATCAATTATACCAGCCAGGTGACTCGCCTTTTTTACCATGAATGGCAGTACCGGCGAAAATAAAAACGCAACATACCGTAGAGGGAGTTTCCAAATATCAGTTATACCATTACGTATTTTCATCCACTCGGGGTACCCGGCCGTACCCATTACAGAGTGGGCTTCGCCACTTTCAAAAGTGTCGAAAGCGTTTTCAAACGATCCGCCAAATTTACTTAAGCCAAATCCAGTATAATTTACAATCATCAAACCGCCAGCAACCAATATAAACATCATCACTTTAGCAGCCGGCGATTTGTTCTTTCCCTCTTGTGATATCAAGAAAATCCCCATACCAAACCCGAGCAGCACCGCTATCAAAGCTGAGTGGAACAGGATACAAAGCCCGGTATATATAATAAATAATACAATATGTGGCTTTTTCTTGTACTTCCAAAACTTAATAAGTGATATTACAGCTAACGAAAGGAAAAAGTGAATAGGCACTTCTCTCAAAATAACCGCCGATAGCTCTGCCAATTCAGGAAATAACGCTGCGAACCAACCTACCCTTATCGCCTGGGTCCTATCATTCCATAACAGATAGGTCGCTTTATATATATTGTAAACCGTGGCAGTACTTAAAATAACCAGTATTAAACTCCATAACCAAGGCACTCGGCCAAATATAGAATATAGTGCCGAGCCTATTTTAATAAAACTACCAGCACCCGATTCTGAAAACTGATCTGCAGGGGGATTTTTAACCTTGGTCCATTCCCAAGCTAACCGTTCAAAACGCCTGTCGTCTTTTCCGCTATCAGGTAACTCAAAAAAGTTCATTTCTACAACTACCAGCGTTAGCCTGAATAAAAAAGCAACTACTAATACTACAACTATAGATTTATTCATGCTTTATTAATTACGCTAAAGTTATTTGTGCTAAGTATATCATTTTAAAGCATTAATCAGCTATCAACTTTGTACCGGCATATGAAACCTTGGGTTTTATGCCAAACTTGTCGGTAGAAAATGTATTCTTTTGTGATCTCGCAGCATTATTAATAAGTGGTGTAACTACACCTGATACAGCAGAAGGTATTTGCACTCTATTGTTTTCAAAAATAAGATCTTTTGACGTAAGATATGGAAAGTATGCTTTAGAAGGATTTTTAGAGGTACAAATTATATCGTTATTGGATATTTTTACCTTATTAAACATATTTGCCTGGTTAGCAGATACTATCCCTCTAAAAGCGCTTCTGATGGTGCTGTTTTTGATTTCAACATTACCGCCTGTGCGGCCGGTCCAACTGGCGTAAACACTTCCCTGTTTAGTTCCGCAGTCTATATCGCAGCTATCCACAACCAAGCTGTCTGCAGCTAATATCATCGTATATTTTGATAGGCTTGTTTGCGATTTGATAGTGCATTTAACCAGTTTAATATTAGCAGTAATTTTGGGGGATATACTCATGAACTGTGCACCCATATTATTTGCAAATGTACAATTTCTAAATACTATCCCGCCCATTTTAGCACCTGCGGGGATTACCTGTGGCTCAATATCGACGCCTGCCGATGGGGCATGGCGGGTATAAGCACCGTCGGTTATGCCTGTGTTTATAAACTGGCAGTTATCAAAAAGGCCTTTATACAAATGAGTTATAGACATGCCCTGCCTGCCATTATTTGAACTGATGGAATTAGTTATAATAACATTTCTGCAACCCTTGATACCCCCAATATAAATGCCGTCCGTTTGGCCATGATGGGTATAAACGTTAGATATGTTTACATTCTCGCAATCCCAAAGCTGGATAAGATGCCCGCTTCCCTCCGTAGTTTTAGGGTCTCGTGTCATCCTATTAATATTACCATTAATTTCTAAACCTTTGATAGTAACGTTTTGGCACTTAGATATTGAGATAGGTATAACAGCCTCAGTAGTGCTTTTTTGTAATCTACCCACTAACAAATCGGCTGCCCTAAAGAAGTTTCCATTTACAGAGATAACTGCTTTGTCGCCAATTATTGAAAGACCATTGCAACCAGAAAACAGGATATCCGCAACCGGGTTGTTTTTAGTATTGTATTGCGCGATATAATATTTACCCGCGGGGAAATAAACCGTTCCGGATCCATTTGCGTTTACTGCCTTTGCAACTTTAATCAATGCATTATAATTATCAGTCACGCCGTCGCCATTTGCCCCATAATCTTTCACATTAAACGTTTTACCAATACTGTTACCATAAACGGCAGATGTTGTAACAGTAAATAGAAGTATAAGCGTTTTTATCAATTTCTTTGTTTTCATAACTTCTGTTGGTTAATTCAATACTTTTCCAGACATCTAACGTTAGATCCGGCTTTTTAACATAGACCTATTTTATTGCTTAATGTTTAAGCACACTTTGGTATATCAACTTATAGTTCAAATAACATTTATTTATATCGAATTTTTCGTAAACCTCTTTTTTAAATTTCGCAGCTTTTTCAAGCGCCTCATCGTAATGCTCCATTATATGCTGTAACGATAAATGGAAATTTGGAAGCTCGGTAAGGTACGCTGCGTCTTCACTTAAAAAAATTGGGATACTGCCCACAGGTGTAGTAACAATAGGCAGGCCACAAGCACCTGCCTCTAATATTGAAATAGGCATCCCCTCCCATAATGATGGCGTGATCAGGCAACTTACATTCGCCATAATTTGGGGGATGTCCTGCCTGAAACCTAAAAATTCAAAATAATCCTGCAACGATTGTTGAGCGATCAAGTCCTCCAGCGATTGCCGCATATTGCCTTCGCCAACTACAACTATTTTAAACTTGTGCTTATCTTTTAGTTTCTTAACCAGATCAACCAAATAAAGCGGATTTTTTTGATGTTCCAACCTCCCTAAAAACAAGCATGTAAAAACATCCGGTTTTTGCAATGGGGCATTGTATAAACTTAAATCTATTCCATTTGCAATTACAACTGGGTCTGACTTTTGGTACCAGGTCCTTGATTTTTTTGAAAATATAACATCTTTATCCCTAAGCCCCCGGGTAAAAAATAAGAAAAAACGTCTTAATTTGCTTCTAACAAAGTCGTTATGCAGCGTAAAAACAATTTTATGCGATACAAATGGCTTTAATAAGCAGCTCAAAAAAAACGCATGGAATAAGTGGGCGTGTACTACTGTATTTTTATTTTGTTTAATAATATGATAATACTGCTTTAAGCCACTTAAAAAGTTGGCTTTGGAGGTTATGCCTAAAGAAATTGGCGAAACGCCCATTTCTTCAAACCGTGGCCTTAATTTATCCTTATTAGTAATGTACACTACAGAACAAGTAACCTTCTTGTCCTGCAGGTTCATTTTAGTTAAATTATAAACCAGGTTTTCGGCACCGCCGCCGCTTAAGCCGGTAATCAGTTGAATTACGTGCATATTATTTAACAAATGCGAAGGCCTTTTCTTTAAGTTTAACGGCCATTTCTACATGCCTGGTTGGGTTGGTAAATTTACTGTCGACACCAATTTTACCATTAAAATCAAAGTTGGCCTGTATTTCGCCTTTATCGTTAATGTTAATGGTATTGAACAGATCAGATATACCCGAGAACCTGCTCATGTCTGAACTGTTATTAAACCCGTAATTAATGAAGATAACAGGTGTACCCAATGCAAGGCAAGGTAATGCACAATGTATCCTTGAGGTAACAACAAGTTTGGCGGCCGCAAATTTATGTAACAGCGCTTCGGCTTCTTCAAACCTGCGTTCTTCGCTGTGCGAGCCGGATAGTTTATGTTTTACATATTCGGCGTTCTCTAAAAATTCGTCGGTAATAAGTTGTTTTAAGATTCGTTTTCTTTTACCAAACCTAAAAATCTCGCCGCTTATAATAGCCTTTATAAATTGGTTAGGCCCGTACATCATTTTACCCCAATGCGGCAGCAAAAACAATGGATCGGCCATATAAACTTTGTCGGATTTTTTATCAGTTTTGTATTTGACGTCTAAAGTGGTAGTTATACACCCACTAAAGTACGAGTCGATGCCTTTTTCCTGCAATACACTTAAAGTATAGGTATCGCGGCAGCCAATCGGCCCCTGTTCTTTTAAATATGCAATAGTTTCTGGTGTTAAAACCTTGTCTTTTGCGTTTGCATTTAAATGGAACGATACCCAAAGCGGGTTGATCTTTGCCGAAGGTGGAAACTCATCTGGGTTGAGAATATACCATCCGTTCATGATCATTTTAATATCGTCGCCTTTGTAGCTTTTTAATTTCTCGCGCTCTACAAATACATCTACTTTAGGCAGGTATTGTTTTGCTGCAAGGCTTTGTACGTAATCGCCCACGTTATATGTTGGGTTTGCCGGATAAACCATTAAACCAAATTTTTGCTCTGAGTTACTTGTATTTTGCATGAGTAGAATTTATTTGAATACCATTTTTTTTAATTTGACAATAACCTCGCTATTTAAAAATAGGAATATACCTATTGCTAAAACCAAAAGGATGTAATTTATATATTTGAAGTGTATTAGTAATGCTAATGAAAAAACCACACATAACACTGTTAACGAAATAAGCTTTAACATGTTAACTTTTAAATTGATCTCCTTTTTCAGATCGATATACCTATAAACAAACATAACCATGAAACTTAAAAAAGTCCCCAATGCTGATGAATACAGGCCTATATGTTTGATGAGCAGTAAAACAACAACAATATTGGTAACACCACCCGCAATGCTGGTTACAAATATACCTTTAGTATTACCCGATTTGAGGTAGTATGCCCCAAAATAAGCTGAAAACGCCGAATATGCCGCTCCTATAAACAACATGGGCATGTATTTATAAGCATCTATAAAGCTGCTGCTAACAATACCTTCAACAATGATTTTTGAGGCAGAAATAAGCACAAGAACAAATGATAGTTCAAAGGTATAGAACCTATCGAACGTTTTACTATCTATACTGCTGTCTTTAGACGTCATGGAATGATCCTGCCAAGCCAGTATAAATATGGTATTTAAAATAGTAATGATGCTTGGTAATCTTGATGATATGGCATATATACCGTTTGAATTTACTCCTAAGTAATACAGTATCAAAAATTTATCGGCAGCGTTTACCAGCCACCAGCTTATGCTATTAGGTATTAGTGGCAAACAATATTTAAGCATCTGCTTTTGTAGCGCGGTCGAATATAGTTTGAAATTGATGAACTTATAAACTCCCGAAAACTGCACCAAAATTATACAGGTGGCAAAATTAGCTATGATCAACGCCAAGAACAGCGCTTCCAATTTCATTTTTAAGCCGATAAGAAACAAAATGTTAAAGCCAAGAACAAACACCGCGTTTGACAAACCGGCTATCGCATACAGCTTGTTTTTCTGCAATCCCCTGGTAACCTGCTGAAAATATGGGAGAAATATAGAGGATAACAGTATGGCCGCAAAATGGTATTTATAATTAAGCGGCACAAACGCGCCTACGGTAAAATAAGCTGCTAAAAATATAACCGAAGTAACTATTATTATCAAAAGCCCGTTTGTAATTATTTTGCTTCTTAGCGCATCATAATCTTCGGCCTCCCTGTTTAAAAGCCATTTGTAAGCGGCATCTGATATTTGTAAAGAAACAAAAGGCACAAACATGCTAATGGTAGTAAGCACCACATCATATTCACCAAGTTCTTTTTTTGAAAGGTAAAAAGACAGTATAGGTAAAAGGGAAAAGGTTAATAACTTTGAACCTAAATTACCAATAGTGTATATAAAAGTATTTTTTAAAAGGCTTTTACTTTGATTCATATTTACTTTTATAACACATTGCACATCTGTTTACTGGTCAGCATGTGGTTATTTATAATATTCTTTGTACCATAGTATAAATTCGTTTACGCCTTCATCAACTAAGGTAGATGGGCTATAACCAACGTCCTCTTTCAAGTTCTCTACATCTGCCCAGGTTGCAAGCACATCGCCCGGCTGCATGTCCATAAAATCTTTATTGGCCGTTACGCCTAAAGCTTTTTCCATAGCACTTATAAAATCCATAAGCTTTACCGGTTTAGAGTTGCCTATGTTGTATATGCGAAATGGGGCGTAAGAGGATGAACTGTCTGGGTTGTCGCCATTCCACTCCGGGTTAGGTGCAGCAGGTTTATCCAGCACTGCAATAACCCCGTCAACAATATCTGTAACGTAAGTAAAATCGCGCTGCATATTTCCGTTATTAAAAACCTTAATAGCTCTGCCATTAAGCACAGCATCGGCAAATAACATTGGTGCCATATCCGGCCTCCCCCATGGGCCGTAAACGGTAAAGAAACGCAGGCCGGTAGTATTGATATTAAACAAATGGCTATAAGTATGCGCCAGCAATTCATTTGACCGTTTGGTAGCCGCATATACCGAAACCGGGTGGTTTACCGGATCTTGAACATGGAATGGCATTTTTGTATTTGCACCATAAACAGAACTTGAAGATGCATATACCAAATGCTTAACAGGGTAATACCTGCAAGCTTCTAAAATATTTATGAAACCTTCAATATTTGATTTAATATAAGCTTTAGGGTTTTCTATAGAATAGCGTACACCCGCCTGAGCTGCCAAATTAACAACTGCATCAAAATTTTGCTCCTTAAAAAGTTTAGTTAATAATTCGCTGTCTTCAAGGTCGGCTTTAATAAAGCGGTAAGTCTTAAACTTTGAACTCTGTATAAGCTTACCTTCTTCAATTAATTTAATGTCTATACCGCTTTCATTTAAACGGCCATATTTTAGGTTTACGTCGTAATAATCATTTATATTATCAAACCCTATCACTTCATCACCATTCTTTATTAACTGGTTAGCCAAATGAAACCCTATAAAGCCAGCCGCGCCTGTAACTAATATTTTCATAGCCTTATTTTCCTATTGTTGTGTAATTAAAGCCTATTTCCATCATAGTTTCTGCAGATAAAAGATTCCTGCCATCAAAAATAAATGCAGGTTTAAGCATGCTGTCATATATTTTTTGCCAATCATAGCTTTTAAATTCGTCCCATTCTGTTAAAATAGCTACTGCGTGTGCACCCTTACAAGCGTCGTAAGGGTCTGTACTAATCTGAACGGCCTTTTTATTTTCCTCGGCGTTGCGTGTTTGCAGATAGTTTAAATCGCCATAGATTTGATTTTCTTCTACCTTCGGGTCGTAAACTATAATATTTGCCTGCTCCTGGATCAAGTGATCGGCTACATATATAGCGGCCGACTCGCGAGTATCATTCGTATCCTTTTTAAATGCCCAACCCAAAAATGCTATACGTTTACCCGAAACGGTATTATAAAGCATTTTAACAATTTTATTGCTAAATCTTCTTTTTTGGTGGTCGTTCATAGTTATAACCTGTTCCCAGTAATGCGCAACCTCTGTTAAACCGTACGACCCTGCTATGTAAACCAAATTAAGAATATCCTTTTGAAAACATGACCCGCCAAATCCTACTGACGCATTTAAAAATTTAGGCCCTATACGGCTATCTTTCCCAATTGCCTTGGCAACTTCGCTAATATCGGCACCTGTTTTTTCACAAAGTTCAGACAAAGCGTTAATTGATGATATACGTTGAGCAAGAAACGCATTAGCTGTAAGTTTTGACAATTCTGAAGACCAAACATTAGTAGTAAGTATGTTTTCAGGATTAACCCAGTTCGCATATATTTCAACTAAAGCCTTTACAGCTTCCTGGCCTGCCTCATTGGTATCGCCACCAATTAATACACGATCCGGATCAAGTAAATCGGTAACTGCGGTACCTTCTGCTAAAAATTCAGGGTTTGATAATATCTGAAACTGAACCCCATTACCTGTATTATCAAGTATACTTTTTATGGCTTCTGCTGTACGCACAGGCAGCGTTGATTTTTCAACAACTATTTTATCATTTTTTGATACGCTTGCAATTTGCCTTGCACAAAGCTCTATATATTTCAAATCTGCAGCCATCCCTTTACCAGAACCATATGTTTTAGTTGGGGTGTTTACAGATATAAATATCATCTGTGCTTCATCAATTGCTTTATCAACTTCGGTTGAAAAAAACAAATTACGCCCCCGGGCCTCAGCAACAATATCGCTTAAACCAGGTTCATAAATAGGGATGTTTTTAGTATCGGAATCGTTCCAGGCATTAATCCTGTCTTGATTAAGATCTACTACGGTTACTTTTATGTGCGGGCACTTATGAGCCATTACGGCCATTGTAGGGCCACCAACGTAACCTGCACCAATACAGCATATGTTTGTAATTTTCACCTTATTGTGTTTAGCTGTTATTATATTTTTATCTTAACTCTGTGTTATAATCTCCCGTCAATTATATCTCTGGGCAGTACTGATTTTATATCGAATATGACAGCATTAGCGTTTTTAATCGAACTAAAATCAATTTTAGTAAACTGGGTATGCGCAACTGCCAAAATAACGGCATCATAAGTTTTGCTAATGTTATCAATTAATTTAATATCATACTGCTCTTTAACCTCTTGCGCATTTGCCCATGGGTCAAAAACATCAACAGACATTCCTAATTGAATCAGCTCGTTATATATATCAATAACTCTGGTATTTCTAATATCCGGGCAATTTTCTTTAAATGTTATTCCCAATATTAATGTTTTGGCATTCTTTACATTATGATTTTTTTTGATCAAAAGCTTTATAACCTTGTTGGCTATAAATACGCCCATATTATCATTTATACGCCGCCCGGATAATATTACCTGTGGATGATACCCTAACGATTCTGCCTTGTGAGCTAAATAATAGGGATCAACCCCAATACAATGCCCACCAACCAAACCTGGCTTATATTTCAAAAAATTCCATTTAGTACCAGCTGCCTCCAACACATCAGTGGTATCAATTCCCATTCTGTCAAATATCAGTGCCAACTCGTTTATAAACGATATATTGATATCTCTTTGTGCATTTTCTATCGCCTTTGATGCTTCAGCAACTTTTATACTTGGGGCCTTATGTGTACCGGCAGTTATTATCGAGTTATATAGCTTATCAACAAGGTCTGCTGCCTCTGGCGTTGAACCCGATGTCACTTTTTTAATGTTGGTTAGAGTATTTATCTTATCACCAGGGTTAATACGCTCGGGCGAATAGCCGCAAAAAAAATCACGATTATATATAAGACCACTATTTTCTACCAGGACAGGTACGCAATCATCTTCTGTACATCCCGGATAAACCGTAGATTCATAAATTACAAGATCATTCGCTTTTAATGCCTTTCCAACTATTTTTGACGCCTCTTTTAGCTGTGTAAGATCCGGAGATTTAAACTGATCTAATGGCGTGGGGACAGTTATGATAAACACATTACAATCCTGTATGTCACTAACGTTATTGGTAAAGGCTAATCTAAAACCTTCATTAAAGCCTTTATCATTAATAATATTTAAAATATTAGCTTCGGCTTCTAACGTACTATCATACCCTCCAATTAATGCGCCGATCCTTGCCTCATTTATATCGTAACCGGTAACCTGATATGTTTTTCCAAACTCGATAGCCAGGGGTAAGCCAACATAACCCAACCCTATCACGGCAATTTTTAGTGGTTTGGTACTATCAATATCTACAGTTGGCACAAACATTAATTACTTGGATAAAGTATGATTATTAAAAAAGACCGTATTTTTTATTTCTTCTTCTTTAAAAAACTAAACAATCCTTTTTTAGATTCTGAATCATCGCCCTCTTGATAATAACCACCATTGCCATAACCATAGCCATAGCCATAACCATAACCATAACCATAACCTCCTTTTGTATCAATAGAGTTCATTACAATATTAAGGTTTGCAAACTTTTTGGTTCTGTAGAAATTATCTATAGAATAAATATGACTCTTTGCCGTGTAATTATGCCGAACAATGAACATTGTTGCATCAGAGAATTCGCTTAAAATTTGTGCGTCAGTAACCAAGCCGATAGGGGGGGCATCTAATAGTATGTAATCAAAATCCAATCTTAGCTTTTCTATCAATTCTTTAATCTTACCGTTAAGTAACAATTCGGCAGGATTTGGGGGTATAGGCCCGCTTGATATAATATAATAATTCTCCTGTTGCGGAACTTTCGTCACAATATCTTTGTAATCAACTTCACCTATTAAATAATTAGATAAACCTTTGAAGTTATCAATCTCTAACCCGGCGCTAAGTTTTGGTTTACGCAAATCGAGTTCTAAAATAACCACCTTTTTGCCAGACATGGCTAAACTTGCCCCCAGGTTAAGTGATATAAACGATTTACCTTCACCACTTATACTCGAGGTAAACAATAAAGTTTTCTGTGCATTGCCGGGGATAACAAAATTTAAGTTCGTACGTAACGCTCTTAATTGCTCAGCAACCATAGATCGTGGTTTGGTAGCAACAAGCAATGCAGATGAATCTGTTGAGTGAGATACCTCGGCTAAAATTGGCGCTTTAGTAACTCTTTCAATATCCTGGCGTTTTAATACTTTAAAGTTAAGCATGTCTTTCAAGTAAATAACAGCTGCCGGGAGAATAAGCCCAAACACCAAAAATATACCAAAAATAAGCGGCTTAACAGGTTTAACAGGTGATTTTGTACTTCTGGCAGAATCAATCGTACGGCTGTCTGCCGCCGTAGAGGCCAATGATATTTCCGATTCTTCCCTTTTTTGCAGCAAGTAAGTAAATAAATTGTTTTTGATCTCCTGCTGGCGCATTACATCAAGCAAGCCCCGTTCTTTAGATGGAACCTGGCTAATTACCGATTGAAAGGTTGTGTTTTTTCTTTCTAATTGCTGCTTTATAGTTTCTAAACCATCACGCAGGTTTTTTACCGATAAAGTTATGGCGTCTTTTAAAGAATTTATTTGATCGCTGATAGAGGTAACAATAGGGTTTGTAGCCGGCACAGTCTGCAACAGGCTATTTTTTTTCAATTGCGCTTCGCCTATTTGGTTTACAAGGCTTAACAAGGTTGGGTCATCAATACCCAGCATCGATGGTATTTGAGCCTGCCCTGTACTTGTACTGGCAAGGTACCTTTCAATATTCCTTAAAACACCCAATTGAATATTTACCTTACTCAGTTCGGCATCATTGCTTTGTACACTTTGTAAAAATATTTGTGATTGCGCGCTAATGTCAGTGATCTTATTACCTGATTTATAGTTCTCCACTTTCATTTCCGCCGTACCAAGCTCCTCCTGCAGTTTTTGTAATCGGCCTTCAATGAATGCTAATGTAGTTGAGGTAACTTTGTTTTTATCATCAACAGCCGCCTTATTATATTCGTAAATAAGCCTGTCTAATATATCCTTACCCCTTTTAGGTATGGCATCCTCAAGTGTTATTATTAATACTGTTCCCTGCTTACTTACAGGTGTTATGGTGATTTTGTTATTAAGGGTTTCTACAACATTTGTAGCATCATTAAATACCACATCCATCGTATTGTTTATTTCAGCCGGGTTAAATGATTTAACCACTACTATAGCGGAGCCGGCTTCAAAATTAAACGGTTTATTTACAGGGTACTTTTTGCCGTTAATTTCTACTTGGTTTACGTTTAATAAACGCATGGAATAAATAAGCGAGTAATCTAAAGCATTAGCGGTTTTTAATAATTGCACTTTATAGGGCAAATTACCATAAATAGCCCTATTTCTGACACCGCCGGTCATGTAATAAGATGTCTGCAACTCTAAAGCACTCACTACCCTATCTAAAATAGTGTATGATTTTAAGATCTGCATCTCATTATCAATGATCTTATCAGATGAAAACAAATCAAGATCTTTTAAAAGATCGGCCTGGCCACCCAAACTGCCTTTATTGTCTTTTATTAAAAGGTCTGTCTCGATTTGAAACAGCGGAGTGGTAAGCTTGATAAATGTAAATGCTAAAATAGAGGCAAGCACTATCGAGAACAAAAACCAACCCCAGTTACTTATATACTTATGTAGTGCTTCACGAAGGCTAAAGTCTTTTTCTTCGTCATTGTCCAGATTATTTAAATCAATATTGTTTGCCATAAAAATGAATGTTCTTTATAGGATAGATGCTATTTAAAGCGATAGATTAAAAAACCGATTACTGTTAACGCGCTCAAAATAATTGGTAAAATTCTGTAGGCTTGGTCACTTTGCGCGGCTTTTGCTTTACCCTGTTCAACGTAGATGACATCCCCTGAGTGAAGATAGTAGTAAGGCGAATTAAATACTTCCCTGTTGTTAAGGTTAACCCTTCCAAATTCTTTTTTTCCGTCGCTGTTATCCCTTATTATTAAAACATTTTCTCGTTTAGCATAAATTGTAAGGTCGCCGGCCATTGATAAAGCTTCGGGCAGGGTTACTTTTTCATTGGGTATAACATATACCGACGGACGGGCAACTTCACCCATAATGGAGATCTTGTAATTTAAAAACCTTACAGTAACTGTAGGCTCTTTAAGATAGGTAACTTTAAGCCTGTTTTTTATGGTATCGCGGGCTTGAGAAGTTGTAAGGCCGCCTACTTTAATAGAGCCTATGATAGGGAACTCAATTAAGCCGGACGCGTCTACAAGATAACCATTTGCAGCCGATAATGATGGTGTGATGTTTAACGTACCCGGATCCGGCGTAACCGGCGCTGCATTACTATATGGGTTAAAAAAACTGCTGGCTGCCGGGTTTAACGAACTAACGGGTATGGACAGTATGTCGCCGGGTTGTATTTTAGGAACGTAAACCTGCGATACGCTTATAGTATCTGACTGATTAATTCCTTTTTGAAAATAAACTATTTCTTTTTGAGAAACACAAGAAGATAATAATGCTGTAATACTTAAAAACAAACAAACGTTAAGGTAGATATTTTTTTTCATATGTTCTTCATGGTATTTGGGGCAAAAGTAGACTTTTTTATATAATTATCAACCATAATTAATTGGTTACCCTTATACAGCGTTACCATATTCCCATATAATACATATGTATTACCGATATTTATTGCTTTTATTACAATCAATGTTAGGTACAAAATGTAAAATTTATAAGGATGCCATAGTTGATGAGACCGATAAACACTTTAACAATTTAATTGTTTCAATTAATTAAAAAAATCGTCTTTTAAATCATCGATCTCACGACGGTCCCGTTTTGTTGGGCGGCCTGTGCCTCTGTCGCGGCTTAAAATAGGTGCGTGGAATGCAGATTTAAACGCATGCGTTTCTTCCTCAGGGGTGATGTCTTCATAAAACAAAACGGCTTTTTTGGCATCGGTACGGCTTTCCAGCAACCCGGTTACTTTTAATGTGCGCTTATCGGGGCCTTTAGAAACGGTGTACACTTCCCCTATCTTAACCTCGTGCGACGGTTTTATATTATTACCCTCCAGTTTCACACGCCCCGCCTTGCAGGCGTCAGACGCCATGGTACGCGTTTTAAACGCACGTATAGACCATAAATATTTATCAATTCTTAGTTTTTCTTTCTCAGCCATGGCGCTCTCTATATTCTTAACACTACTATCAAACAAATCTCCTTAAAATTCCTTTAATTTGACAAAATTTATATTCTGTAATGATCGACCTTAAAAAAATGATTGAGGATGCCTGGGATAACCGCAGCCTATTGAGTGAAAACGACTACATTAATGCCATAAATACCGTTATTGAGCGCCTTGATAAAGGTGAAATACGCGTTGCCGAACTGATTGGCACCCGCTGGCATACTAACGACTGGATAAAAAAAGCGGTTATATTATACTTTCCTACACGCACTATGGAAGAAATTAAAACCGGCCCGTTTGTGTTTCATGATAAAATGAAACTAAAAACTAACTATAAAGAACTTGGCGTACGCGTGGTACCGCATGCTATAGCCCGCTACGGCGCTTATTTAGCAAAAGGCGTTATCCTGATGCCATCGTACGTAAACATCGGCGCGTATGTTGATGAAGGTACCATGGTTGATACCTGGGCTACCGTAGGTTCATGCGCGCAAATTGGCAAGCATGTACATTTAAGCGGCGGCGTTGGTATTGGTGGTGTATTAGAGCCTGTGCAGGCTGCCCCTGTAATTATCGAAGATAACTGCTTCCTGGGCTCCCGTGCAATTGTAGTTGAAGGCGTACATGTTGAAAGCGAAGCCGTTTTAGGCGCTAACGTTGTGCTAACCGCATCTACCAAAATTATTGATGTAACCGGCCCCGAGCCAATTGAATATAAAGGCCGTGTACCTGCCCGCTCGGTAGTTATTCCGGGTTCATACACTAAAAAATTCCCTGCCGGCGATTATCAGGTGCCTTGTGCATTAATTATTGGTAAACGAAAAGATTCAACCGATAAAAAAACGTCTTTAAATGATGCTTTAAGGGAGAATAACGTAGCAGTATAATATATATATATATGAGATGTGAGATATTAGATTTGAGATTCGCTTTAGCATGTTCTTACAAAGCTTAGATTATGCAGCCTGTCTCAAATCTCATATCTCAAGTCTCAAATCCAAAAATTCTCATCCGCCTGCCTAACTGGCTTGGCGATGTGGTAATGAGTACCGCGTTTATTAATGCAGTAAAGCAGCTTTACCCCGATGCATCGATAGATGTAATCATCAAAAAAGAATTGGGAGGTATTGCCTCGCTTATCCCCGGTTTAAATAAGATCTACCTTTTTTCGAAACAAGAATACAAAGGCCTTGGCGGTGTTTATCGCTTTGGTAAAACCTTACGTGCGGAACATTACGATGTATTTTTTAACCTTCCTCACTCCCTTTCATCATTTGTGATGGCATGGACAACCGAGGCCAGACAACGCGTAGGTTTTAATAAGGAGGGCGGCATGTTCCTGCTAACACGGTCGTTTAAGAAACCTGTCAACCTGCATCGAGTGGATGAGTACGTTTACCTACTGGAACAATTCACAGGTAAGATCATCACCCACAAAACTATTAAGTTGGATGCCGTGCAAATTGGCGATGCTAAAGAAACTGTTATCATCAACTTCAATTCCGAAGCTTCATCACGCAGGATGCCCGTGGATAAAGGGCGCAGTATTATCAATACACTTACCAATACATTTAAAAATATTACCTTCTTATTTGTTGGCTCCCCAAATGAAACTGCATTTATTGATGAGTTACTGGCAGGCCTGGATAACAGCGACAGGTTACAAAACCTGGCGGGTAAAACCAATTTAAAAGGCCTTGCCGAAACCATGGCCGCAAGCAAAGCCGTTTTGACTACCGACTCCGGCCCGGCGCATCTTGCAAATGCTGTGGGTACACCTACCGTAGTTTTGTTTGGTGCTGGCGATGAAACCAACACCGCCCCCTACAATAAACAGAATTTGCAAATCATCCGTTATGGTGGGTTGATATGTGAGCCGTGCGTGCGCAATACCTGCAAATTATATGGGGTACCCAAGTGCATGGAAATGCTGGATGAAATAAAAATAATAAAAGCATTAAGTTTGTACCTCAATCATGCTTAAAGACGAAGTAAACAAGGCGCTAAAAATTGTGCAGGATGGCGGCATCATTCTGTACCCTACCGATACCATCTGGGGTATTGGCTGTGATGCTACCAACACCGATGCCGTAAAAAAGATCTACGCCCTTAAACAACGCGAGGAAAGTAAAAGCATGATCATCCTCCTGGATATCGACAATAAGCTGCAAACCTACATTGGCGAGGTGCCCGATATTGCTTACGACCTGATGGAATACGCCGAAAGCCCCCTTACCTTGGTGATGCCGGGCGCTAAAAATATTTCGCCCGCGCTGATTGCCGGGGATGGTAGTGTAGGCGTTAGGGTAACGAGCCACCCTTTTAGCCAGCAACTAATACAGCGTTTGCGCAAGCCTTTGGTAAGCACATCAGCCAATATAAGCGGCCAGCCATCGCCTGAATATTTTGGAAAAATAGACCAGGATATTATTGATGGGGTTGATTATGTGGTTGACATTGACCAGTATAGCACCGAGATAAAGAAGCCATCAACCATCATGAGGTTGAACCCAAATGGCGGTTTCGAATTTATTCGCCGTTAATTTTTATATAATCGCTAAATTTGCGGCGCAATACAAGCCTGTTCGCAGCATCCTTATGAAACAACACCTGCAACATCCGGTATTTTCTGTTATTTCTAAACTTGCTGCCGAACAAAATGTACAGGCCTACGCAATTGGCGGTTACGTGCGTGATATTTTCCTTAATCGCCCCTCTAAAGACATCGATATTGTAATTTTAGGTAATGGGATAGAATTTGCAGAAGCAGTAGCCGCAAAGTTAAACGTTAAGGTATCGGTATTTAAAAACTTTGGTACTGCCATGCTGCGCTACCAGGATGTTGAGGTTGAATTTGTAGGCGCCCGCAAAGAAAGCTACCGTTCAGACTCGCGAAAGCCAATTGTTGAAAATGGAACGCTTGAGGACGACCAAAAACGTCGCGATTTCACCATAAATGCACTCGCGATCGCCCTGCATAGTTCGCAATTTGGGGAATTAATAGACCCTTTTGGTGGCATTGCAGACCTTGAGGCAAAACTCATCCGTACCCCGTTAAACCCCGTCGAAACTTTTTCTGACGATCCGCTCCGCATGATGCGGGCTATCCGGTTTGCCAGTCAACTTGATTTTACAATCGACGACGAAGCAATTGCTGCCATCAAAAGCAACCTGCACCGCATAAAGATCGTATCGCAGGAACGCATAACCGACGAATTGAACAAGATCATCCTGTCACCCAAACCATCAATAGGTTTTAACTACCTGTTTGATACCGGGATGCTAAATATCATATTCCCACAGATGGTTGCGCTTTACGGCGTAGAGATCATCAACGGCAAAGGGCATAAGGATAACTTTTACCATACCCTGCAGGTGCTCGATAACATCTGCGAAACTACCGATGACCTTTGGCTGCGCTGGTCGGCTATATTGCATGATATTGCCAAGCCGCCAACCAAACGCTTCGAACCAAGCCACGGGTGGACGTTTCACGGGCATGAGGACAAAGGCGCACGTATGGTCCCCAAGATCTTCGCGCAGCTAAAGCTGCCGCTTAACGAGAAAATGAAACTGGTGCAAAAGCTGGTGCAGCTGCATTTGAGGCCAATCGTACTGTCGCAATCTATCGTTACAGATTCTGCGGTGCGCCGATTATTGTTCGAGGCCGGCGATGACATAGAAGCACTGATGCTACTATGCAAGGCAGATATTACTACTAAAAACGAATATAAGGTTAAAAAATACCGCAACAACTTTGAACTGGTACAGCAAAAGCTGAAAGATGTTGAAGAACGCGATAATATCCGTAACTGGCAGCCGCCGGTAACCGGGCTGGATATCATGCAGCTTTTTGGTATTGGCGAAGGGCGCGAGGTGGGTATTATTAAAAATAAGATCCGCGAAGCGATACTGGAAGGCGAGATCCCGAACCAACGCGAAGCAGCAATAAACTTTACAATTGCAAAAGGGCAAGAAATTGGCTTGAAAGTTGTTGCAAACACAAATTAATCATCATTACTATTTTTGACAAAAAACTACTTATAAAATGGCACTATACAGGTTCAGGGTTACTTTTGAAGATTATGACGACGTTTCCCGGGATATCGATGTAAAATCTAACCAAACATTCGAAGATCTTCATAAGGCGATACATCAGTCTACAGGTTATAGCCCCGAATTTCCGTCCTCTTTTTATATCAGCAACGACCAATGGATGAAGGGTGAAGAGATCACCTACATGCCAAACCAAAAACGTATCGACCGTAAGGTGCCGTTGATGGAAAAAATAAAATTGAGCAGCTTTATTGACGATCCGCACCAAAAATTCTACTATACCTTCAATTTCGACAGGCCATTTGATTTTCATGTGGAGCTGATGAAAATTATACTTGACGACGCGCCGGGTGTTACCTACCCTGCTGTTGTACGTTCGGTTGGCGAAGCGCCTAAGCAATTTGGCAATGTATTTAACCCTGCTGTTGAAACAGTTGAGGCGCCAGACGGGGATTTCGATTTCTTGAATGAAATGGCATATAACCATGATGACGCTGACGAATTTTCTGAAGTAACCGATACCGGTGCCGGAGACGAAGAAGAAAAGAAAGAAGAGGAAGAAGGAGACGAATTTGGCTTTGGCGATGATGCTGAATTTGAGGACGAAGATAAACCCGGCCGCGACGATTATTAATGGTCGACAACCTATAGTTCATGGTTCATAGTAAACCCTAAAATATTAACGTGGCAATTACCATGATCTATCAACTATGAACCATCAACTCACAAATAAAACCCTTATTGTAATTTCCGGCCCTACGGCGTCAGGTAAAACCGCGGCGGCTATTAGCCTGGCGCAACATTTTAATACGGTTGTTGTTTCTGCAGATTCCAGGCAATTTTTTCGCGAAATGTCTATCGGCACAGCTAAACCTAATAATGATGAATTGGGTGCAGCTGTGCATTATTTTATTAATTCGCATAGTATAACCGAGCCATTCTCCGTAGGCGATTTTGAGCGCGAGGGAATGAAGCTCCTCACGGGATTATTTGAGAAACACGATGTGGTTATTATGGCAGGTGGCTCTGGCTTGTACATCCGCGCCATTACCGAAGGATTTGATGAATTGCCTACGGCTGACCCCGACATTCGCGACCGTCTGAATACCGAGCTTGCCGAAAACGGTATCACAGCCCTCCAGGATCGATTAAAGGCAATAGACCCGTCATATTACACCGAAGTTGACATCAATAACCCACAGCGCGTTATAAGGGCACTGGAGGTTTTTGACGCTACAGGAACGCCTATCTCGTTCTATCGCACTGCTAACACTTATAAGCGGCCTTTTGACATTATCAAGTTTGGTTTGGATATGGAACGTTTGCAATTGTATAATAGGATAAACCGCCGGGTAGATATAATGGTGAAAGATGGTTTATTAGAGGAAGTTGCCGCACTAAAACCATTTCGCGAATACAACGCCCTAAACACCGTGGGTTACTCAGAATTGTTCGATTTTTTTGACGGCAAAACCGATATGGATACCGCTATCGACAAGATCAAACAAAACACCCGCCGCTTTGCCAAAAGGCAACTCACCTGGTTTCGTAAAGATAAAGAAGTGATCTGGATGGATGCAAGCGACGAAAAGCTTGTGGACAATATACTGTTGGAGATTGCCAACAAGAATATTTAACTTATTGTTTATCATGCTTGTTCACGTTCACGCATGAACACACTGTGTATTTACCGCAAGTAGCTGATTGTTAGTGATTTGCGTTTTAAGCTCGCAAAAATTGTCTATATATAGTTGATTACAAGCGAGTTATAAAAACAAAATTGCGTGAACATTTGGACAAATGTTGAAATCCTTCCTGAGCTACAGTATGTTTTAAGAGCTACTTTACTTCTACTCATCACTTTTACTTGATCTTAGGTTACCTGTTATCCAGCACCGATTGGATATATACCCCATAACCGCTTTTGATGTACTTATTTGCCAATACTTGTAGTTGTTCGGCATTTATGTAGCCCATCAGGTAGGCAACTTCTTCTATACATCCAATCTTTTTTGCCTGGCGTTTTTCTATCACGCGCACAAACTCGGTGGCATCGCTTAGCGAATCAAATGTGCCGGTATCCAGCCAGGCTGTGCCCCTATCCATAACACCTACATGCAAATTGCCCTGTTCCAGGTAAACACGGTTCAAGTCGGTTATCTCGTATTCGCCACGTGGGGATGGCTGTATATTTTTAGCTATTTCTACGACGCTGTTATCATAAAAGTAAAGCCCCGGTACCGCAAACTTTGATTTTGGTTTTTCAGGTTTCTCTTCGATAGATACGGCAATATTATCCTTATCAAACTCCACCACACCATAACGCTCGGGGTCGGCAACCGGGTATGCAAATATGGCAGCGCCGTTTACATCATTAAAGCTTTGGATCAGTTTACTAAAGCCCGAGCCGTAAAAGATATTATCGCCCAAAACCAGCGCTACTTTATCATCACCAATAAATTTCTCGCCTATGACAAAAGCCTGAGCAAGTCCGTTTGGTGTTTCTTGTATTGCGTATTCAAAGCGGCAGCCTATCTCTTCACCGTTACCTAAAAGGCGCACAAAGCCGGGGTTATCTTCGGCTGTAGTAATGATTAATATCTCGTTTATACCGGCCAGCATCAAAACCGATAGCGGGTAATAGATCATCGGCTTATCATAAATAGGCATCAGCTGCTTACTTATAGCCTTTGTTATCGGGTAAAGCCTTGTGCCCGATCCGCCTGCTAATATGATACCTTTCATATGAAGATAATTAGTGATTTATTAATTTAGTAATTGCTGCGACGAACTGGTGCCAGGTGCCCGTCATCATTTCGCATCTGCACATCTGTAATCTGCACATCTATAAGTTTTGTTGTCTTAACCTGCCAATGCAAACTGCAAGGCTGTCCCTCCAATACGGAATTTGTAGCCCAAATGTTTGTTTTACCTTACTTTTATCCATTACCGAATACGCAGGCCTTACCGCGCGTGTTTTGTATTCGCTGGTTGGCACCGGTATAACCTTCACATCAGTTGCCGAAAGTTGGAATATAGCCTTGGCGAAGTCGTACCAGGATGCGATGCCCTCGTTGCTGTAATGATAAACCCCATATGCCGTGCTATCCGACTGGATAATATGAATGATGGTTTCCGCAAGGTCTATAGCGTAGGTTGGCGTACCTGCCTGGTCGGCAATTACTTTAAGTTCGTCGCGTTCGGCACCAAGCTTAAGCATGGTTTTTACAAAGTTATTTGCAAATTCGGAGTACAACCACCCCGTACGAATGGTGAAATATTTATCCAGTAAAAGCGGGATCACACGCTCGCCATCCAGTTTAGTTTGGCCGTAAACGTTTATGGGTTTAGCTTCACTGTCTTCTTTTAGTGGAGACGACTTATCGCCCTTAAATACAAAATCGGTAGAGGTATGAATAAGCGTGGCGTCGTACTTGCTGCATAACCTTGCCAGGTTTTCTACCCCGGTTACATTTACTTTAGCGGCGGTTTCGGCATCGTCTTCGGCTTTGTCTACAGCCGTGTATGCGGCGCAGTTAATCGCGTAATCGGGCTGATGTTCGGTGAATAATTTCTCCAAACTTTCAACGTCTAATATATTGGCCCGGCCCTCTTCGGGGAAGATGAAAAAATTTAAACCCCTATCGGCGACAAGCCTTTTAAAACATTGCCCTAACTGGCCCGAAGCACCAAAAACGATTGTTTTACTCATATAGCGCTAATATGGATAAGCTTTTGCAATAATGCAATTTGCTAAACTCTTACTATTTATTTTTGCTCAGAAAATCAGCGTATGCCAGGCGGATGCCGTCTTCCAGTTCTGTTTTATACGTCCACCCCTTTTTGGCCAGTTTTGACACATCCATCAGTTTGCGTGGCGTGCCATCGGGTTTGGTGCTATCAAAAGTTAACTCGCCTTCGTAACCTATAATCTTTTTAATGAGCAGGGCAAGATCCTTTATCGTGATCTCTTTACCGCTGCCAATATTGATAAAACCGGCTTCGTCAAAATTCTGCATCAGGTAGTAGCAAGCTTCAGCAAGATCATCGGCAAACAAAAACTCGCGTAGTGGCGAGCCGCTTCCCCAAATCACAACCTCGGGTGTGCCGTTCTCTTTAGCCTCGTGAAACCTGCGGATAAGCGCCGGTAACACATGCGAATTTTGCGGATGATAGTTGTCGTTAAGGCCATACAAATTGGTAGGCATAACCGATATAAAGTTACTGCCATATTGCGCGCGGTAAGCATCGCACATTTTAATACCCGCTATTTTAGCGATGGCATAAGGCTCGTTTGTAGGCTCGAGCAATCCGGTTAATAAGGCATCTTCATGCAAAGGTTGCGGCGCCAATTTTGGATAGATACAACTCGACCCCAAAAACATCAGCTTTTTAACACTGCTGACATGCGCCGAGTTGATAATGTTATTTTGGATCTGCAGGTTATCGTACAAAAATTCGGCGCGATAGGTATTATTGGCTACAATGCCACCTACCTTAGCTGCTGCCAAAAAAACGTAGTCGGGTTTTTCCTGCTCAAAAAAGGCCGTAACAGCAGGCTGGTCGCGCAGGTCAAGGTCGGCAGACGTGCGGGTAACAAAGTTTGTAAACCCCTCAGCCTGCAACTTACGCATAATAGCAGACCCCACCATACCCCTATGCCCTGCTATGTATATTTTATCGTCTTTTTTCATTTGGTTGGTTCATTGGTTCATTAGCTCATTAATTCATTGGCAATATACAGTGAATATTAAGTGAACTTTACACTAATAAACCAATGAACAAGTGAACTAACTAATTACTTACGCTTGCCCCATAGTCCCGCCAAAATTCATCGGGAAACCGGTTGGTTCGTTCTGGATCTTGATGCGGCCATTAGCGGCTTCAAATTTTTCTAAATTATCTTCTAATGCGGCTAACAAACGCTTAGCATGTTCTGGTGTAAGCACAATGCGCGATTTTACTTTTGCCTTTGGTACACCCGGCATCACCCGGATAAAATCTAATACAAACTCCGAACTGGAATGAGTTATAATAGCCAGGTTGGCGTAAACACCTTCTGCCACCTCTTCGGTAAGTTCGATGTTGATCTGGTTTTCGTTTTGTTCTTCCATAATTGTATAAAAATAGCAAAGCCTCCCGTTTTCACAGAAGGCTTTGCAAAAGTATTTAAAAATACTGATTAAGCTTCTACTTCCTCAGTTTTTGAAGCCATCAGGCGATCAAACTCTTCCTGAGAACCTACACGGATGTTTTCGTATTCGCGTAAACCGGTTCCTGACGGAATTAAGTGACCAACAATAACGTTTTCTTTCAGGCCAAGCATTAAATCTTTCTTACCTGCTATGGCTGCTTCGTTCAGTACTTTTGTAGTTTCCTGGAACGATGCCGCTGAGATGAACGATTTGGTACCTAATGATGCTCTTGTGATACCTTGTAACATCGGGCTCGACGTTGCTGCAATAGCATCCCTAACTTCAACTAAAGCTAAATCTTTACGTTTCAGGATAGAGTTTTCGTCCCTTAGTTTCCTCAATGATATGATCTGGCCAGCTTTTAAAGATGCTGACTCACCCGGCTCAACAACAACTTTCTTGTCGAACATCTCATCATTTTCGGTCATGAAATCCCAGCTGTCAACTGCTTCCCTTTCAAGGAAACGGGTATCGCCGGCATCTTCAATGGCAACTTTCTGCATCATCTGGTGAACAATCACCTCAAAGTGCTTATCGTTAATTTTCACACCCTGTAAGCGGTAAACTTCCTGGATACCGTTAACAAGATACTCTTGTACTGCAGCAGGGCCTTTAATTGCAAGGATATCTGCCGGAGAGATAGAACCATCAGACAATGGCATACCTGCTTTAACAAAGTCGTTATCCTGTACAAGGATGTGTTTAGACAATGGCACAAGGTATTTTTTTACCTGTCCGTCTTTACTTTCGATAGTCATTTCGCGGTTACCACGTTTAACGCCACCTAAAGTTACCACACCATCAATCTCGGTTACTACAGCCGGGTTAGATGGGTTACGTGCTTCGAATAACTCTGTTACACGTGGTAAACCACCTGTAATATCTCGCGTTTTACCGGTTGAACGAGGAATTTTAGCAATAACCTGCCCTGTTTGTAGTTTCTCACCTTCTTCAACAGAAATGTGGGCACCTACCGGGATGTTGTAACCTTTAATGATGTTACCTTTTGTATCGGCTATCTGTATAACAGGGTTTTTAGTTTTATCCCTGGTGTCGATAATTACCTTTTCGCGGTGACCGGTCTGCTCATCACTTTCCTCGCGGAATGTGATACCTTCCAATACTGCCTCGAATGTGGTGATACCGGCAAATTCAGAGATAATAACCGCATTGTACGGATCCCATGAACATATACGTTCGCCTTTAGTAATGTTAGCACCATCCTTGATATACAGGTATGAACCGTATGGGATGTTGTTGGTAACAATAACTTTATTTGTACCGGTTTCGATGATACGGAACTCGCCTGAACGACCCAATACTACGTCAACTATACCTTCTTCTGTTTTGTATTCTACTGTACGTACGTTCTCAAATTCGATAACACCATCAAATTTAGCATTGATCTGAGACTCGGCAGCGATGTTAGACGCCGTACCACCCACGTGGAATGTACGTAACGTTAACTGTGTACCCGGCTCACCGATCGACTGTGCAGCAATTACACCTACAGCCTCGCCCATTTGCACGCGTTTACCGCTTGCAAGGTTACGGCCATAACATAATGCACATACTCCACGTTTGCTTTCGCATGTTAATACCGAACGGATCTCAACACCCTCTAAAGGTGAGTTCTCTACTCTTTTACCGATCTCTTCGGTGATATCTTCACCAGCTTTGATCAATAATTCGTTAGTGATAGGGTCATGTACATCATGTAATGTAGTACGGCCCAGGATACGGTCATATAACGGCTCAACAACATCCTCGTTATCTTTTAATGCAGTTGTGTAAATACCTCGCAGGGTACCACAATCAACCTCACCTACGATCATGTCTTGCGCAACATCATGCAACCTACGGGTTAAGTAACCAGCATCCGCAGTTTTTAACGCTGTATCCGCCAAACCTTTACGCGCACCGTGGGTAGAGATAAAGTACTCTAATACCGATAATCCTTCTTTAAAGTTAGATAAGATCGGGTTTTCGATGATCTCACCACCCGAACCTGATTTTTGAGGCTTAGCCATCAAACCACGCATACCCGCAAGCTGACGGATCTGCTCTTTAGAACCACGTGCACCAGAGTCAAGCATCATGTAAACCGAGTTGAAGCCCTGGTTATCGTTGCTCAGGATGTTCATCACATTCGCGGTTAAGCGGTTGTTGATACGTGTCCAGATATCGATAATTTGGTTGTAACGCTCGTTGTTGGTAATGAAACCCATGTTATAGTTACCCATAACATCTTCCACTTCTTTAGAAGCCTGGGCAATTAAAGTCACTTTTTCTTCAGGGATATTAATATCCTTCAGATTAAATGATAAACCACCCTGGAATGCCATAAGGAAACCTAACTCCTTAATATCATCAAGGAACTGGGCAGCGCGTGCCATACCGGTTATTTTAACCACCTCGCCAATAATATCACGTAATGATTTTTTGGTCAATAGTTCGTTAATGTAACCTACTTCTTCGGGCACGTGTTGGTTAAATAACACACGACCTACGGTAGTTTCAATTATTTTAGATACGATTACACCATCGCGATCTTTAATTTTTCCTTTAACCTTGATAAAGGCGTGCAGGTCGATCTTTCTTTCGTTATAAGCGATGATCACCTCTTCAGACGAGTAGAATGTTAGATCCTGGCCTTTTACCACACGTCCTTCATCTGTTTTACGGCCTTTGGTTATGTAGTACAAACCAAGCACCATGTCTTGCGAAGGTACTGTAATGGGGGTACCATTTGCAGGGTTCAAGATGTTGTGTGATGCAAGCATTAATACCTGGGCTTCCAAAATTGCTGCGTTACCAAGTGGTACGTGCACAGCCATCTGGTCACCATCAAAATCCGCGTTGAAGGCGGTACAGGTTAACGGGTGCAATTGTATTGCCTTACCTTCTACCAGTTTTGGTTGGAAAGCCTGGATACCTAACCTGTGCAGCGTTGGCGCACGGTTTAGTAATACAGGGTGGCCTTTTAATACGTTTTCCAAAATGTCCCAAACTAATGGGTCTTTACGGTCAACTATTTTCTTTGCAGACTTTACTGTTTTAACCACACCACGCTCTATCATCTTACGAATGATAAATGGTTTGAATAACTCAGCAGCCATATCTTTTGGCAAACCACACTCGTGCAGTTTTAAATTAGGGCCTACAACAATTACCGAACGTGCCGAGTAATCCACACGTTTACCAAGTAAGTTTTGACGGAAACGACCTTGTTTACCTTTCAGGATATCTGAAAGTGATTTTAGGGCACGATTACCTTCGGTTTTTACCGCGTTAACTTTACGTGAGTTGTCAAATAACGAATCTACAGCTTCCTGTAACATACGTTTTTCGTTACGTAATATAACTTCCGGTGCTTTTATCTCGATCAAACGTTTTAAACGGTTGTTACGGATAATTACACGGCGGTATAAATCGTTCAGATCGGAAGTAGCGAAACGGCCACCTTCCAATGGTACCAACGGGCGCAATTCCGGCGGGATAACCGGAACGATCTTAACAATCATCCAAGATGGGTTATTCTCGATACGGGTAGCTGCACCGCGGAAAGCCTCAACAACCTGCAAGCGTTTTAGCGCTTCGTTTTTACGTTGTTGTGAAGTTTCGTTAGCTGCCTGGTGGCGTAGGTTGTATGAAAGCTCATCTAAATTGATGCGGCGCAACAATTCTTCTAATGCCTCGGCACCCATTTTAGCCACAAATTTTTGTGGATCTTTATCATCCAGGTATTGGTTTTCTTTTGGTAAAGTATCCAATATATCCAGGTATTCTTCTTCTGTCAGAAAATCCATTTTAGAGATTCCGTCAGATTCTTTAACACCAGGCTGTATAACTACATATCTTTCGTAATAGATGATCAGGTCTAACCGTTTTGTTGGTAAGCCCAGTAAGTAGCCAATTTTGTTTGGTAACGAACGGAAATACCAGATGTGCGCAACAGGCACCACCAAATTGATGTGGCCCATACGCTCGCGGCGTACCTTTTTCTCAGTTACTTCAACACCACAACGGTCACACACTATACCCTTGTAACGGATACGTTTGTATTTACCACAGTGGCATTCGTAATCTTTAACCGGACCGAAAATACGCTCGCAGAACAAACCGTCACGCTCGGGTTTGTAGGTACGGTAGTTAATGGTCTCAGGTTTCAAAACCTCACCGCTTGAACGCTCAAGGATAGACTCCGGAGAGGCTAAACTGATGGTAATTGTGGTGAAATTACTCTTGATTTTATTATCCTTTTTGTAAGACATAGTCTACTTTGATTTTTAAAGTTGATGAAAGGTTGGAATGTTGCAAAGTTGAAATGTTGTAAGGTTAGAATGTTTTGGCGTTAACCTTTCAACATTCAAACCTTACAACTTTACAACAACCTTTATTCTAATGTGATATCCAAACCTAAACCTCTTAACTCATGAATCAATACATTGAATGATTCAGGAACTGATGGGGTAGGCAAGTTTTCACCTTTAACAATAGCTTCATAAGTTTTGGCACGGCCAACAACATCATCCGATTTAACGGTTAATATTTCCTGCAGTATGTTTGATGCACCAAATGCCTCCAATGCCCAAACCTCCATCTCACCAAAACGCTGACCACCAAACTGGGCTTTACCACCCAATGGCTGTTGTGTAATAAGTGAGTATGGCCCGATAGAACGCGCGTGCATCTTATCATCAACCATGTGGCCCAATTTAAGCATGTAGATAATACCTACAGTTGTTTGCTGGTCAAAACGGTCGCCTGTTAAACCATTGTATAAATAGGTACGGCCAGATTCCGGTAAGTTTGCCTTTTTAACCCACTCCTCTACTTCGGTATGGCTCGCACCATCAAAAATAGGGGTTGCGAATTTTACACCAAGTTCTTTACCTGCCCAACCTAATACTGTTTCATAGATCTGGCCAAGGTTCATACGTGAAGGTACACCCAATGGGTTCAACACAATATCAACCGGGGTACCATCTTCTAAGAAAGGCATGTCCTCGTCACGTACAATACGTGCAACAATACCTTTATTACCGTGGCGGCCCGCCATTTTATCACCTACTTTAAGCTTACGCTTTTTAGCGATGTAAACTTTAGCCATTTGTACGATACCTGATGGAAGCTCATCACCTACACTAATGGCAAACTTATCGCGACGGTAAGCACCCAGTTCTTCGTTCACTTTAATGTTATAGTTGTGAAGCAAAGTTTTTATCTGGTCGTTCTTATCATCATCAGTTGTCCATTTTGTTGGGTTGATGCTTTCGTAGCTAAGCTCAGCCAAAATTTTCTGGGTAAACTTAACGCCTTTAGCTACAAACAGCTCTTTGTAAACATTGTAAACACCTTGTGATGTTTTGCCGTTAACTATCTCAAATAATTTCTCGATAAGAGTATTCTTAAGATCTTTTACAGCTTTATCATGTTTAGCATCAAGTTTTTCAATTTGAGCTTTTTCTTCCGCCTTAGTGGTTTTCTTAGCACGAGAGAATAATTTTGTATCGATAACAACACCCGCAATTGACGGCGGAGTTTTTAAAGATGCATCCTTAACATCACCTGCTTTATCACCAAATATGGCACGTAACAATTTCTCTTCCGGTGAAGGGTCTGATTCACCTTTCGGTGTGATCTTACCTATCAGGATATCGCCTTCTTTAACCTCAGCACCTACACGGATAATACCGTCTTCGTCAAGGTCTTTAGTAGCTTCTTCTGATACGTTAGGGATATCCGGTGTCAATTCCTCTTCGCCACGTTTTGTATCGCGCACTTCAAGTTCAAATTCTTCAACGTGAAGTGATGTAAATATATCCTGAGATACTACACGCTCAGATATTACGATCGCATCCTCAAAGTTGTAACCTTGCCAAGGCATGAATGCCACTTTAAGGTTACGGCCTAAGGCAAGCTCACCATTCTGGGTTGCGTAGCCCTCACAAAGTACTTCACCCTTAGTAACTCTTTGACCTTTCTTAACAATCGGTTTCAAGTTAATGGTAGTACTTTGGTTGGTCTTTTTAAATTTAGTTAACAAGTAGCTTCTTGTATCGCCATCAAAAGATATAAGACGATCAAGGTCGTTACGGTCATACTTGATTTTGATCTCGGTAGCATCAACATACTCAACCACACCATCGCCTTCGGCGTTGATAAGGGTACGAGAATCTTTTGCCACACGGCCTTCCAAACCTGTACCTACAATTGGCGCCTCGGGGCGTAACAATGGTACAGCCTGGCGTTGCATGTTAGACCCCATCAATGCACGGTTAGCATCATCATGTTCCAGGAAAGGAATTAATGAAGCCGCGATAGATGTGATCTGATTTGGCGCAATATCCATCAAGTCTAACTTATCCGGGTCGATAATAGGGAAGTCACCTTCAAAACGTGCTTTAACACGTGGGTTGGCAAACACACCTTTATCATCATAGTAAGCGTTAGCCTGGCCAATGGTTTTACCATCTTCATCTTCTGCAGATAGGTAAATAACCGGCTCGTTAACCTGTACTACACCTTCAACCACACGTTTGTACGGGGTTTCGATGAAGCCTAAGTTATTGATCTTTGCGTGTACACAAAGTGATGAGATCAAACCAATGTTCGGTCCTTCGGGGGTTTCGATAGTACACAACCTACCGTAGTGGGTGTAGTGAACGTCACGAACCTCGAAACCTGCACGCTCACGCGACAGACCGCCGGGGCCTAAGGCTGACAGACGACGCTTGTGCGTAATCTCTGCCAGTGGATTGGTTTGGTCCATAAACTGTGATAACTGGTTTGTTCCGAAGAACGAGTTGATCACAGATGATAGTGTACGTGCATTGATCAGGTCGGTTGGTGTGAACACTTCGTTATCACGAATATTCATACGCTCGCGGATGGTACGGGCCATACGCGCTAAACCAACACCAAATTGTGCGTAAAGTTGCTCACCAACGGTACGAACACGACGGTTAGACAAGTGATCAATATCATCCACCTCAGCTTTTGAGTTGATCAATTTGATCAGGTATTTCACAATCGCGATGATATCCTGTTTGGTTAATACTTTTGTTTCATCAGAAGTATTCAACTTTAATTTACGGTTGATGCGGTACCTGCCCACATCGCCCAAATCATATCTTTTATCAGAGAAGAATAAACGATCGATGATACCACGTGCAGTTTCCTCATCAGGTGGTTCAGCGTTACGTAACTGGCGATAGATGTGCTCCACCGCTTCTTTCTCAGAGTTCGAAGTATCTTTTTGTAACGTGTTATATATAATAGTATAATCACCGCTGGTAGCAGCATCCTCTTTGTTAAGGATGATGGTTTTAACACCCGCGTCAATGATCATATCGATGTGATCGTCTTCCAATACGGTTTCGCGCTCAAGGATAATCTCGTTACGGTCAATAGATACCACTTCACCGGTATCTTCATCCACGAAATCTTCCACCCATTTTTTAAGCACCCTCGCAGCAAGCTTACGGCCAATGAATTTCTTCAAGCCGCTTTTGCTTACCTTAACTTCGTCTGCAAGCTCAAATAATTCTAATATATCTTTATCAGAATCATAGCCTATAGCACGTAGAAGCGTGGTAACCGGGAATTTCTTTTTACGGTCAATGTATGCATACATCACGTTATTAACGTCAGTAGCAAACTCAATCCACGAACCTTTGAAAGGTATAACACGGGCCGAGTATAATTTTGTACCGTTGGTGTGGCGGCTTTGGCCAAAGAACACACCTGGCGAACGGTGTAATTGAGATACAATTACGCGTTCGGCACCATTGATAACAAATGTACCTTTAGGCGTCATGTAAGGGATTGTACCCAAATAAACATCCTGTACAATTGTTTCAAAATCTTCGTGCTCGGCATCATTACATGATAAGCGAAGCTTTGCTTTTAATGGCACACTATAAGTTAATCCGCGCTCAATACACTCGCGTATATCGTAACGTGGCGGATCAATAAAATAATCAAGAAACTCTAAAACGAAGATGTTCCTTGAATCTGAAATAGGAAAGTTTTCGGCAAATACTTTAAACAACCCCTCTTTGTAGCGGTTGTCTGACGTGGTTTCCAATTGAAAAAATTCCTGGAAAGATTGTAACTGTACGTCCAGGAAATCGGGGTAATCAAGTACCTTTCTGCTGGTTGCAAAGTTTACTCTTTGGTTATTATTGTTTGCCAAGGTGTTATAATTTAATTTATTAAACCTGTATACTGTGTGAGAAATGAGATGAGATTTGAGGGCCTAAATTGAAACCTGTGTTTATCATTTGATAACGACGGCGGTTTCAAATCTCAGATCTAATGCCCTTAACCTTTTAGTAAAGTGTATAAACAGCAATAGACCCCGACCAAAAATGGTCGGAGTCTGATGCTATTTGGTGTTAGGTTAAATTATTTAACCTCAACTACTGCTCCAGCTTCTTCTAATTGAGCTTTCAAAGATTGAGCTTCTTCTTTAGTTACGCCGGTTTTAACCTCTTTAGGTGCACTGTCAACTAAATCTTTAGCTTCTTTCAAACCTAAGCCAGTTAAGTCTTTTACTAATTTAACAACTGCTAATTTTGAACCACCTGCTTCTTTCAGGATCACGTCAAATGCAGTTTGCTCAGCAGCAGCAGCAGGAGCGTCATCGCCACCACCAGCAGCCGGTGCAGCAGCAGCAGCTGCAGCAGCAGGCTCAATGCCATACTCGTCTTTCAAGATCTGAGCTAATTCGTTTACTTCCTTTACTGTCAAGTTTACCAACTGTTCAGCAAACGCTTTTAAATCCGCCATTTTATTTTATTTTTTTACTTAATTCTTTTTGTTTAATATCAAACTTAAAGGTGTTTGTTAACCTCTTTCTTGTAATGTTTTTACAACACCTGCTAAGATGTTTCCGCCTGATTGTAATGCAGAAATAACGTTTTTTGCTGGTGATTGTAGTAAGCCTATTATCTCGCCGATCAATTGTTCTTTTGACTTCAATTTGGTCAAAGTATCTAATTGATTATCGCCAATAAATATCGCTGAATCAATGTATGCTGCTTTTAAAAGCGGTTTGTCACCTTTTTTCCTTAACGCTTTGATCAACTTTGCCGGGGCAGTTGCTGATTTTGAGAAAAGTATTGATGAAGAACCTTTTAATACATCATATATCGGGGAAAAATCACCTTCTGCAGCTTCCATAGCTTTTTTGATCAAGCTGTTTTTTGCTACAAGCATGGTGATATCAGCCTCGAAACATTGACGACGGATATTATTCACTTTTGCAACTGTTAGATCAGCAGTATCAGTAATGTAAAAATTACCGTACTCTTTAATCTGATCAGCAAGGGCAAGAACAAGGTCGTGTTTTTCTTCTTTATTCATGATTAGATCCCCGTTACTGATTTAGTTTCAATTGTAATACCTGGCGACATTGTTGAAGAGATATGTATGCTCTTAAAATATGTGCCCTTTGCTGCTGATGGTTTTAATTTAGAGATAGTTTGCAAAACTTCTAATGCATTCTCATAAATTTTCTCAGCAGTGAAAGATGCTTTTCCTATTGAAGTGTGGATGATACCGGTTTTATCAACCTTGAAATCGATCTTACCACCTTTTACCTCAGTTACAGCTTTACCAACTTCTGGTGTTACTGTTCCTGATTTAGGGTTTGGCATAAGGTTACGCGGGCCCAATATACGACCCAAACGACCTACCTTAGCCATAACGCTTGGCATAGTAATGATAATATCAACATCAGTCCATCCGCTTTCAATCTTGGCAATATAATCATCCAAACCTACGAAATCCGCACCTGCATCTTTTGCTTCTTGTTCCTTATCAGGAGTACAAAGCACCAATACACGTACAGTTTTACCGGTTCCATGAGGCAATGTTGCAATACCACGTACCATTTGATTGGCTTTACGAGGGTCAACACCTAAGCGTACATCAATATCTACAGATGAGTCAAATTTGGTATTGGTTAATTCCTTTACCAGCGATGACGCTGCTTCTAATGTGTACGTTTTATTAGCCTCAATTTTGGAGAGTGCCGCTTTTTGATTTTTTGTTAATCTAGCCACTGTCTTTAACTGATTTGTATTAATTAATTATTCCAGGGTGCCGTACCTGATACGGTTATCCCCATACTGCGGGCAGTACCTGCCACCATTCTCATGGCTGATTCTACTGTAAATGCATTCAAATCAGTCATTTTATCTTTGGCTATTGTCTCAACCTGATCCCAATTTACATTGGCAACTTTTTTACGGTTGGGTTCAGCCGAACCACCCTTTAAGCCGGTAACTTCTAAAAGTTGTATTGCTACAGGGGGGGTTTTAATGATAAAATCGAAAGACTTGTCGACATAAACAGTAATAACTACAGGTAACACTTTACCAGGTTTATCCTGGGTACGTGCGTTGAACTGCTTGCAAAACTCCATAATGTTCACACCTTTTGCACCCAATGCTGGGCCAATTGGAGGAGATGGATTTGCAGCGCCGCCCTTCACTTGTAGCTTTACCATCGCACCGACTTCTTTTGCCATTTTGATTTGTTTTAATTATAACTCAATGTTAGTAAGTGGAAGCTAAGTAACATTTAAGATTGTTCTGGTGTCAAGTACTTAGTATCAAGTATCAGGATCCCTTATATTTTATTAATATATCGTTTGCGTATCTCTTGCGGCAATGTCTTGCTACTTGATACTAGCTACTTGATACTACTATTCTTTCTCTACCTGCATGTAATTCAATTCAAGCGGCGTACGGCGCCCGAAGATCTTTACCATAACTTTTAGTTTCTTTTTCTCTTCGTTAACCTCTTCAATTACACCGCTAAAACCGTTGAATGGACCGTCCATTACTTTAACGTTTTCTCCAACGTAATATGGCACGTTCATAGTTTCGCCTTGTGCGCTCATCTCATCAACCTTACCTAAAATACGGTTAACTTCGGCCTGGCGTAAAGGGATGGCATTACCTTGCTTATCGCCTAAAAAACCAATTACACTGTTCACATTTTTAATAATGTGTTCCAGTTCGCCGTCAAGTGAGGCCTCCATCAATACATAACCCGGGAAGTAATTGCGTTCTTTGGCAATTTTCTTTCCATCGCGCATTTGGTAATATTTTTCGGTTGGGATAAGTACCTGGGGTACCATGTGTGTAATTCCTAACCTGCTTACTTCAGCGTCTATATATTGTTTTACCTTTTTTTCTTTACCACTGATGGCCCTAACTACGTACCATTTTAATTGATCACTCATCTATTATATATAATTAGGTTAGTGAAGTATAAAACTGATTAAGCAAATAACCAATTATCTGGTCCATACCAAAAATGACCATAGCAATAATAATTGCAGCTATTAACACCAATACGGCGCTGTTTTGCAATTCTCTCCAGGTTGGCCAGGTTACTTTCTCGGTCAACTCGATGTATGATTCTTTAATATATTCAGCTACGCCTGCCATTTTATTAATTGCTTATGCACGGGAACAAGGATTCGAACCCTGATCAAAGGTTTTGGAGACCTCTATTCTACCGTTGAACTATTCCCGTGTATACTATCTCCAAAATTGGAGAAATTTGTTGTGTTTACTTATTGTGAATAAAGTACCGAGAAAAAAGTCCCGGTACTTTACACAAAAATTAACCGTTTATTCTGCCATAGGCAGATGTAATTATGCTACTATTTCAGTTACCTGACCAGCACCTACTGTCCTGCCACCTTCACGGATAGCGAAACGTAAGCCTTTTTCCATAGCGATAGCGTTGATCAATTTTACATTGATTGTAACGTTATCACCAGGCATAACCATTTCTACACCTTCAGCTAAGGTGATTTCACCTGTAACGTCTGTTGTACGGAAATAGAATTGCGGGCGGTATTTGTTAAAGAATGGCGTGTGACGGCCACCTTCTGCTTTTGATAATACGTAAACCTCTGCTTTGAAATCAGTGTGAGGGTTAACAGAACCTGGTTTACAGATAACCATACCACGACGGATATCAGTTTTCTCAATACCACGTAATAATAAACCTACGTTGTCACCAGCTTCGCCACGATCAAGGATCTTACGGAACATCTCAACACCAGTTACGGTTGATTTTAAGTTCTCAGCACCCATACCTAAGATGTCAACCTGCTCACCAGAGTTGATAACACCACGCTCGATACGACCGGTTGCAACAGTACCACGACCAGTGATCGAGAATACGTCCTCAACAGGCATCAAGAAAGGAAGCTCAGTTAAACGTGGAGGGATTGGAATGTAGCTATCTACAGCATCCATCAACTCCATAATTTTGCCTACCCATTGAGCATCGCCGTTAAGACCGCCTAATGCTGAACCTTGGATAACAGGGATATCGTCGCCAGGGAAATCGTAGAATGATAATAATTCACGGATCTCCATTTCAACTAATTCTAATAATTCTGGATCATCAACCATATCCACTTTATTCATGAATACAACCAATGAAGGTACACCTACCTGACGAGCCAAAAGGATGTGCTCGCGAGTTTGAGGCATTGGACCATCTGTAGCAGCAACAACAATGATTGCACCATCCATCTGAGCCGCACCTGTAACCATGTTTTTCACGTAATCCGCGTGACCTGGACAGTCAACGTGAGCGTAGTGACGGTTTGCAGTTGAATACTCAACGTGTGCTGTGTTGATAGTTATACCACGTTCTTTTTCTTCAGGAGCCGAGTCAATTGAATCAAATGAACGAGCTTCTGATAAACCTGCATCTGCTAACACTTTGGTTATAGCTGCAGTTAAAGTTGTCTTGCCGTGGTCAACGTGACCGATTGTACCGATGTTTAAGTGCGGTTTACTGCGGTCAAATTTTTCTTTTGCCATGATTTATATTTGTTTGTAGGTTAATTTATTCTTAAAAATTATAATCTATTAAATTATGAGCCAACAATGGGATTTGAACCCATGACCTCTTCCTTACCAAGGAAGTGCTCTACCCCTGAGCTACGTCGGCTTGTATTGTTCAGATCGCAGTTAGAAGTTATCAGTTCGCAGTTACCTGCTTGCTGCGAACCGTGCGCTGCTCACTTTTCTTTTAGAGCGGAAGAAGAGGTTCGAACTCTCGACCTATAGCTTGGAAGGCTATCGCTCTACCAACTGAGCTACTTCCGCAATTTTTTAAACTCCAAAAACTAAACTCTAAACCCTAAAACAAATTTTAAGATTTAGAATTTAGCATATCTGGATATTCATCGTGGGGGGAGAAGGATTCGAACCTTCGTAGCCGAAGCAGCGGATTTACAGTCCGCCCCATTTGACCGCTCTGGTATCCCCCCATTGTTGATTTCGGATTTACAATACTCAATTGGAAGCTAAGTACCGTATTTCCGAAATAAACAGAGCCTCCTATCGGGATCGAACCAATGACCTACTGATTACAAGTCAGTCGCTCTACCAGCTGAGCTAAGGAGGCTTAAATTGTTACCATCACCTATTTACCATTTCGGGCGTTTTGGTTTTTGACTGCAATTATTGCGCTATTTTTTTTCTTTTTAAAGAACCACCCTTTCAATAAACTGAGTGGCTGTTAAGCCCTCTCTGAAAGGGATTGCAAATCTACAAAAATTTAAGGCTGTACAAAATATTTTTGCAAAAAAAATCGGCAGGCTTTAAACCTGCCGATCCCCGCTTAGTTTTAGCGTTCATATATGCTTAAAAATCATCTTCTTCCGTAATAAGGGCCGCTTTTTTAGCAGCTTCGGCAGCTATAGATTTTTTTGTTTTATATTTTTCTATCTGCTTACGAAGGCTTTCAACCACCACATCGGTAGCTTCTTCAAACGTTTTGCACTTCTCTTTTGCAAAAATTTGGCTACCGGGCAGCAAAAGCTTTATCTCCGTTATCTTGTTTGCCTCGTCATCTACATTCTCTAATTTCAAATATACTTCACCACTTATGATGTTATCAAAAAAGGTCTCCAGTTTATCCACCTTTTTTTGTATAAAGTCCAATAATTTCTGATCTGCTGTAAAGTGAATAGATTGCGTGGTAATTTTCATTTTTCCTCCTTTTTATGCCTTTGGATGGGCTTGTTTATAAATAGATTTAAGTCGTTCTACTGAATTATGCGTATAAATTTGTGTAGCGCTTAAGTTAGCATGGCCCAACAACTCCTTTATCGCATTTAAATCGGCACCTTTATTTAACAGGCTGGTTGCAAACGTATGCCTTAACACGTGCGGGCTGCGTTTATCCTGAGTTGATATATATGACAGATACTTTTGCACTATTAAATATATAAGCTTTGGATATGCGCTTGCTCCTTTATTTGTAACGAGTAACGTTAAGGAATTGTTATGAAAATTTTCAGCTTTTTTTGCCTCATCATACCGTTTTAACAGTTGCATAAGCTCGTTATTAAGAGGTATTATCCTCTGTTTGTTGCGTTTACCTAAAACTTTAACAGTGGCTTCGTACCAATTAATGTCTTCATCTTTTATACCCGTAATTTCGGCAAGGCGCATGCCTGTGCCAAAAAGCATCTCGATAACCAATTTATCACGCAGGCCGTGAAAATCGTTAGTGAATATGCGCTCGTCACCGGTATCCATCCTACCGTCAAGCATACCCGTAAGTTTATCGCCGTCAACAATGGTTGGCAGGTTCTTGGGCACTTTTGGCGCCGTGATGCGCGATGTTGGGTTGGTGGTTATTACTTCCTCCTGCAATAAAAACTTAAAATATTTACGCAATGTGGCAATTTTGCGGTTAACAGAACGGGCCAGCAGCTTATTATCCATAAGGCCGACCATCCAATTGCGGATGTCGTGATGGGTAATTTCTGATGGATGGGTAACTTGTGGTGTGGTGTTGGGAGGGTTCAAAAAAAGCACGAACTGCTCCAGGTCGCTTCGGTAAGCTAATATAGTATGGGGCGAGTACCTTTTCTCAAAACTGATGTACTGTATAAACTTGTCTAAAAACATAAAAACTATTTGAACACCCAATAAATTGAATGTACAAATAGTTTTTTTATAGTGACAAGAAAATCTGTAAAATTCTTTTCCGGAGAGGAATTAAACAGCAGTTTCTAAATTCATATTCTGCTTGTAGATAGCATGTTTAATTTCATGCCTGCGGGTAATAGATTTTTTCTCGAAAGCCTGGCGACTGCGCAGTTCTCTTAAAACACCCGTTTTTTCAAATTTCTTTTTAAAGCGTTTTAATGCTTTGTCTAATGATTCGCCGTCTTTTACGTTAATAATGATCATAATTCCAAATACCTCCTTTCAGGGACGTCAAAGGTAGGAAATTACTTTTAATTCTGAAATACAATATTTTATATTTTTTAGGCCCTTCACAACCGTAAGCAGGTTATACAATTTGCTCGAAAAAACTCCGGATATCATCTGCAAGCATTTGCGGTTGCTCCAAAGCAGCGAAATGCCCGCCTTTTGGCATTTCCTTCCATCGTATGATATTAAATGACCTCTCTACGAAAGACCGCGGAGGCGTTGGCAATTCTTTTGGGAAACGCGTAAATGCCACAGGGGCATTTATGCGCTGGCCTTTACTAAATTTAAGCGGGGCTGTACTGCTTTCCTTGTAAAGCCTTATAGATGATGGCAGGCTTTGGGTAAACCAGTATAATGATATATTGGCAAGCAATTCATCGCGACTGATAACGTTTTCTAAATAACCGTTGTTATCCGTCCAACTTTGAAATTTCTCAATGATCCATCCGCATAAACCTGCAGGCGAGTCGTTTAGCCCGTAAGGGAGGGTTTGCGGTTTAGTGCTATGTATGCTGCCATAAGCACCCTCTTTGGCATACCATTCGGCGATCTGTTGCTTATACGCAGTTTCCTCAGCGATGAGTTCATCGCCGGGTGCTATATAGGGTTGGTATGAGCCGGGAATAAAGTTTAAGTGCAAGGCAATTATATGATCTGGGTATTGTAAAGTTAGCCAGCTACTGATACCAGCGCCAATATCCCCGCCCTGCGCACCATATTTTGTATAGCCTAAGCCCAACATCAACTTGTGCCACAAGCCGGCTATGACCTTACTGTTGCATCCTGAAGTGGTGGCTTTTGAAGAAAAACCGAAACCAATAACAGACGGTATAACCAGATCAAAAGTGAGGCCCGGCCCTTCAGTTAGGTAAGCTATGAGCTTAATCATCTCCAGGAAAGACCCCGGCCAGCCGTGTGTTATTATCAACGGTACCGATTTGCTCCCTTTACCTTTTACATGGATAAAATGGATCTTGTATCCGTCCACTTCGGCAATAAAATTATCATAAGTATTTATATGCTCTTCAGTATTGCGCCACGAATAATCATTAGCCCAGTATTGGCATAAGTTTTTAAGGTAATTTAAATTAGTACCATAAGTCCATTCCGCCCCGTCTATTTCATCAGGCCAGCGCGTGTTTAACAATTTGTTTTTAAGATCGACTAATTGCTCCTCCGGAACGGCAACTTTGAACTGACTTATTTTCATTTTTACCTATTGCTTCAGCGATTGAGGCGCACGTTTATCAACCGGCAAAGCCATAAATTTTTTGTAGCTATCATTTATATAAGCCACCATCGATTCGTTGTTATTCCCGCGCAAAAAGGCATAGCTGGGCCTAAACATAGTCATAAAGTTTTCCAGGTCGTTCCCTTTTAAAGGCACCAGGCTGGTTACATAAGCCGGACTAAAGGCGGCATCAATTGCCCGCTCTTCAGATTCGCGCTGAAAGTAGCGTTTTAACCTACGGGCTTTTTTACCTTCGCCGCTAAACCAGGTAGATGGCGAAAAGGCATACACCTTGCTTTTCTCGTAAACATCCGGGTATTCTTCCCTTGGGTTAAACGTAGTGCGGGTAGCCGTAATGTTTACCGCTCTTAAAGATATCATTGAGGTTACCAGTTCTATCTTTTTTGGAGCCATATCAACCAAATACAAAGTATCTGATACATATCCCGGCGAGTTAAATATAAGCGTGTGGCCCGCCGCGGCGCGGATGCCAAAGTTCCCCTTCTTATCCGTAATGCTTACTTGCTTATTGGTGATATCCTTTATAAAAACATCGGGTAAACGTGTGTTGGTGCCATGTTCGTAAACAGTACCTTTAAATGTACCTTGCGCACCGGCAAGCGACGTTACGGTTACTAACAGAATGATAAGGGGAAGTAGTTTTTTCATGGCTGATGGATTAGCTAACAGTTAAACCTGTTTTGCCGGGCAAAGGTTTCAAATTAAAACTTCAAATCAACAAAAAACCCGGCCTAAGCCGGGTTTTTCAATATTATTACTTTTTCCAAACATTGTTGTCGGGGTTATAATCCGGCAATACTTTATCAGGGTCGTAGGTAACAGATTGGATCTCTTCTGTCGACGGGTACCTTACCACAAACGTGGAGTTGCGTTCCCAGATCTCAACAGGTAGTTTAAGGCGCTCTATCTTTCCGCTAACGGTTTTAATTTCAAGGATACCCGGCATAACCAGCTTATCAAGGTTATCTAAAGTGATCAAAGCACCTTTTGATGCATCGCCACTAACGTATTTAACGTCGCGCACGCCAACATCATGGCGCCAGTTGTTAATGAACCAGCCTCTCCAGAACCATTGTAAGGTTTCGCCGCTCGCGTTCTCCATCGTACGGAAAAAATCATCAGGTGTAGGGTGTTTGAATGCCCAACGCGCCACATACGTACGGAAAGCATAATCAAAACGCTCGGGGCCTAAGATCTGCTCGCGCAATAAGGTTAAGCCTGTACCGGGTTTAAAGTATAGCATTAAACCTGTATTTGCTTCTTTTAGGTTCTCCGGCGAGCTCATGATAGACTCCATAGCATCGCTGGTTAAAAACGCGCCCATTTTTTCCATATCCTGCTTTTTGCCCGCATACTCGCCTTTATTAAAGTCGGCAGTACTAAGCGTGTTGATAAAGGTATTAAAACCTTCGTCCATCCAGCCGTATAAACGCTCGTTAGAACCAACTATCATCGGGAACCAGGTGTGGCCAAATTCATGGTCGTTAACGCCCCACAAATCACGTTTTTTCGCTTTCCAGCTACAAAATACAATACCCGGGTACTCCATACCACCAACAACACCGGCAACAGCAGTAGCAGCAGGGTAAGGGTATTCGAACCATTTTTGCGAGTTAAACTCTATTGATTTTTTAACGTATTCGGTAGAACGGCCCCAAGCATCATTGCCATTGCTCTCAACCGGGTAGGCAGATATCGCTGTTGATTTTTTACCGCTTGGTAAAACCATTTTGGCTGCATCAACAATAAATGATGCGGATGAACCCCAAGAAGCATCACGGGCATTCTTTATTTTGAATTTCCAGGTAAGTTGTTTTTTACCGGCCGGGCGCGACGACGCCTCGGTAACCTCGCTTGCCGAACGGATAATTACTGTTGCTTCGCTTTTCTCAGCCTGTGCCCAACGTTTCACTTGCTCTGGGGTATATACATCCTGTGGGTTTTGCAATTCTCCCGATGCTACTACAATGTGGTTCGCCGGGGCAGTAATGCTCAGGTCAAAATCACCATACTCCAGGTAAAACTCGGCAGGGCCGGTGTAAGGCAACGTATTCCAGCCCATGATATCGTCATAAACGTACATGCGCGGGTACCATTGGGCTACTGTGTATATCTTACCATTTTTTGTATTTTGGATCCCGGTACGGTCAGACCCATATTCAGGAACTACAAATGAGTACTCGATATTTAGTTTTACCTGGCCACCGTTAGGGTTAACGCCTGTTGGCAAAAACACTTGCATACGGGTATCATTTATCAAAAACTTAACGGGGGTATCGCCTACCTTAACTGATTTGATATTATAACCGCCGCTTGCTAAAGCGCCACGGCCGCCGTTACGGCTTCCGCTTGGCGGGATTATAGCTGTACCGCGAGAGTCTGATTTAAATAAGTTTTGATCTAACTGCATCCACAAGAAATCCAGTTTCTGCGGGCTGTTGTTGGTGTACGTTAAGACTTCGGCACCTGTAACCTCGTTGTTTTGATCGTTAAGGGTGGCCGACAATTGGTAGTCGGCACGGTTTTGCCAGTATTTAGCGCCCGGCTGGCCATCTGCCGCGCGGAACTCGTTACCATTTTTACTATAGAAGAACGGCGCGAATGCCTCATGGTAATTATAATTACTTACCGGGGCCTGCTGCGCCTGGCTAATGCCGTTTACAGACATAAATGCCAGCGTAAAACCGGCAATTAGTTTAAATTTCATAATTTTTTAATGATTTGGTAAAAACAAAGACAATTATACTAATTATTGGATTAGCTATTACGAGATTTATTTATCTGTAATAATTAAATTACGATAGCTGATTGTTAGGCGATTAGTGTTTTGGGCACCACAGCTATAATTTGTATGATTATTTCAAATTACTGTTGTAAACCTGCTCGTCAAAACCAAAGGAAAGAAAATCGCCATTCTCTATAACCGGGCGCTTGATCATGCTGGTTTTTTCTTGTAGTAGCTTCAGAGCATCATCTTTGGTTTTGACACCCGCCTTAACTTCGGGGTCCAGCTGCTTGTAAGTAAGGCCTTGCTTGTTCATGAACTTTTCGTAGCCGGCCTTGCTATCCCACTCGGTCAGTTTATCGGCACTAACGCCCAGTTTCTTAAAATCGTGAAACTCGTAAGCTACATTATTGGCCTTAAACCAATCGAGCGCTTTTTTTACCGTATTGCAGTTTTTAATGCCGTAAACTTTCATGAATATTTTCTTGGTTATAGTCTTTTTTAAGGTTGAATAGAAACGACTATTTGCTATTATAATGTCCCATCGCCGATACAACAAAAACCATTACAATGTCTTCTTCAACTTTATAAATTAATCTGTCTTTTCGATTGATGCGCCTTGACCAAAATCCGGCAAGCTCATACTTTAACTGTTCTGGATTACCAATAACTGTTCTGGATTACCAATACCTGTATATGGATCTTGTGAAAGTTCGATTAGTATTTTCTCAATCTTTTGATTGTTCCTTTACCACCTGATGTGTAATGCTGTTTTAGGTGTTTTTGGGCCAGTTCCTCTACTTTAAGTTTAAACTGCCCCATATGTCTTTTGGATCAACCTCTATGTAATTGCCATTTTTACTTGCCTTCTTTACCATTGATACAAATTCAGGGTCATAAGGGCTTGTTTCCACAGTTACTTTTAATGCTTTAGCAACAGCCTTTAAAGCACTCAACTGCTCTTTATTTTGAGGATGCATTATTAATGTTGTCATATTCAAATTTAATCAATTATATCCAAAGCTTAAACCTCAAATATCAGGCATATTTATACGAAGCTTCAAGGATAATCTTATTTATTGAACTTGGTCATCGTAAGCTCCGTACCTATAGTGGCAAAGCTTTTTATCATTTCTATCGAGCGATCAATTAGTGCAGGGAGTTCGAGTTTCTCGTCATCGTCAAAACCGCTTAACACATAGTCAACCTGGCGGCCTTTGGGATAATTATCGCTTACGCCAAAACGCAGGCGCGCATATTCGTTGTTACCCAGGGTGGTCTCAATGTGTTTTAAACCATTATGCCCCGCGGCGCTACCTTTTGGTTTAAGGCGAAGCGTGCCCAATGGCAAAGCAATATCATCCACAATAACCAGTACGTTTTCAACAGGGATCTTCAGTTCCTTCATCCAATGATTTAAGGCCTTGCCGCTAAGGTTCATGTAGGTAGTTGGCTTAATAAGGTGAAGGGTGCGGCCTTTATGGTTCACTTCGGTGTAGGCAGCCAGGCGCATGGTATAAAACTTTGCCCCTTCCTGCTTTGCCATTTCATCAAGCACCATAAAACCTATGTTATGCCTGGTATCGGCATATTCCGGCCCAATGTTTCCTAACCCAACTATCAAATATTTCATAAGCCTACCCTTAACAGGGATTTAAAGCGCAATTATACAAAAATAGCGATGGGTTTAAACCCCATCGCTATCATATTTTGCTTATCAGTTACTTACTGTCTACAATCCTACTACCGAATAAGGCACACGGATGTTTTTTACACGGTAGTAATAAGGGTCGAGATAACCTTCCTGGCAATCTGTAACGCCACAGCCCGAGAAGTTCAAACAAAAGGTTAATAACAGTTCGTTATGGCCGTTAACCGATTCGGGGTGAATAGACGGCGTATAGTAACGCGCATATTTACCGCCAAAATATTCGCTAACCGTATAAATATATTTTTGCGCGGTGAATGGGCCCGTTGGGCTGGTCGACGTCGATATATATATATCACGCTTAGTTTCGCAGTTAAAACCCTGATCCATTGACATCATAATGTATTTACCATTGAGGTATGAGATACTATTATTACCCGGCCCTACGGCAATTTTTGCCGCATCGCTGGTGGTAGGCGTGTTTACCCATGAAGTGCCGTCCCAAAACGCCCACGTCAATGGATCGGTTTGTTTAAACCTGGCTACAAAAATATTTTGGCCGTAGCCAAAATTAAAACCCTGCGAACCGAAAGAGTACACATAGCCATCGTTACCCTTTACCATACCTGATGAATAGCTTATATCTGTTTGACCCGACATACCGGCTGGAGTATTACGTACAGCCGACCATTCGTCGCCTGCGTTAGGAGTAAGCTTGTACAGTGACTGGTTGGTGGCACCCAAGCCCCTGCCCTCGCCGCACTGTACCCAAACGTCGTTGCCTATCTGCACACCTAATCCCGGCCATGACCAATCTGTACCCGGCTGGTTATTAAAGATCTGCCTTGGGCGGCCATGCGCGCTGTTTGGTATCGTCATGTTGGTGGTATGATCGGGGTTCCAGTCGGTTGCCGTTGGCTGTATCATTACCGAGTTGTTGTAATTAAAGAAGTCCGAACACGCAAATTTATGATTATCGCGCAGCCTCGATCCGTCCCACGCATCTTGGGTGATCCACAACACTTTGCCATTGCTTAGCGGTACGCTGGTACCCTGATCAAACGCTACCGAACCCTGGCTTGAGTTATTTCTTTCAAAAAAACCAATTGCCGCATCATCCCTGTAGGCTTGTTCGGGCAATGGCATAAAGGTAAATTGTTGATTACCGCTTTTGTCATCCGCCTTTTCCAGTGTTACTTTAACGTCTGCGGCCGATGTGCTTAGTGCCAAACCTGTATTTTTATTAATGATATTAAATATACCTACGGTTGATGATTGCCCAACTGTCCACAACTCGCCCGCAACGGCCGATTCACGGTATTGCTCAGCCTCGGCACCCGCCAGGGCGCCCGTACCTGCATTTATAAACTTACCGGTGTATAAATTCCGGATCTGGTAATATCTTACCCCCCGGGCCGTGCTATTATAGATGAGGTGCCATTTTTGCCAAAGCGGCATTACATTTAAACTTGTTCCGGCTTCTATCTTTTGATTATCCTTATATTTCTCATTGTAGGTGTAATTGCCCGCTACCTGTAGCATCTTACCATTAGTAGCTGCAATGGCAAATACGCCATAGTCCGAATTATTAAAATCAAATACTTTAAATTCAACGTTCCAGTCGATCTTTTCGCCGGATTCGGCGGTGACTACAAATACCTGCTTTTGCGAAGTAGCATTAAAGCTTGCCCCCGATGCGGGCGACACTGTCGACCCATCGGAGATAACCATGTTGGCTTTTAAAGCGGCCATGTTAGCCCCTTTATACACGGTAACGGTTATTGTATGTTTAACGTTATCAAACACTGCCGGGCCCATTTGCCCCTCGGCAAGCGCGAATTGTTTGATCATTCTTCCCGGGCTGGGGAATCTCTTGTAATTATCCTTGGAACAGGACATAGTTAGTACAATTGCAGTAAGCAGTAGTAATACTTTCTTCATGATGACGGTTTATGCTAAATTGGTTTAGCAAATTTATAAATGTAAATCGTTTTAGCAAATTATTTGAAAGATATTTTTATGAACTATATTAAAGAAGACGATACGCATAAAAAAAGCGACGGTAGATACCGTCGCTTTTCAATAAATTCAAATCGGTTAATCCCGATAAATTATTTTTTGCCTGCTTCTTGCTCAGCCTGGCGTAATGCACGTGAAGTGGTTACAGATACAATTGTATCTTCTTGTGAATTGGTGATAGTAAGGTTAGGCAAGTTGATCTCGTTAACTTTTACTGATTTACCAACCTCAAGGGCTTCGATGCTCACTTCGATGTTATCCAAGTGATTTTTCGGTAAGGCTTTAACACGCAGTTTCCTTAGTTTTTGAACTAATTTACCACCCACTTTAACACCCGGAGAAGTACCTGTTAATTTTACAGGAATTTCAATAGTGATAGGTTTCTTTTCATCTAACAATAAAAAGTCGATGTGGATAAGTTGTTCCGTTAACGGGTGGAACTGCATATCTTTAATGATGGCTTGTGATTTAACACCAGCAACTTCAATTTCGATGAAATGAACAACCGGAGTATAAACTACGGCTCTCAAATCAGCTGCGGACACTGCAAAGTGGGTTTGTGTTGCACCACCGTAAAGTACTGCAGGCACTAAGCCCTGGTAACGCAGTCCTTTAGCGTCTCTTTTCCCTACGTTCTCTCTTGGAGAACCGCTAATAGCAAATGATTTCATTATTTATTTATTCAAAGCCACACCAACATGGTATGGATATTTTTAATCTACTTTAAAAAGCTGGCTTATCGAGCCATGCTCGTTTACGTTGCTTATTGCTTTTGCAAACAAATCGGCGGTGGTAAGTACCCTTATTTTAGGGCTGCTATGTTTTAATGGTATGGTATCGGTCACTATCAGTTCGGTTAATGCCGAGTTTTCGATAGTTTCATAAGCCTTACCTGATAATACCGGGTGTGTACATACCGCGCGAACGCTGCGTGCACCACGCTCCATAATTAAGCCGGCCGCTTTTGCAAGCGTACCTGCTGTATCGCAAATGTCATCTATCAGTACAATATCCTGATCGGTAACATCTCCAATGATGGTCATGCTTTCAATTTCGTTTGCGCGCTTGCGGCGTTTGTCACAAATTACAACTTCGGCATTAAAAAACTTCGCGAAACTGCGCGCCCTGTAAGAGCCACCCATATCCGGCGATGCAATGGTTATGTTACCCAAACCAAGGCTTTTTATATAAGGTACAAATATGATAGATGCATCTAAGTGATCTACCGGTACATCAAAAAATGCCTGGATCTGTGCAGCGTGCAGGTCCATCGTCATGATACGGTTAATACCTGCTGCTACCAATAAGTTTGCTACCAGTTTTGAGCCAATGGCAACACGCGGCTTATCTTTCCTGTCCTGGCGGGCCAAACCGAAGTAAGGGATAACCGCAATGATGTAATGGGCAGATGCGCGGCGCGCGGCATCTATCATCATCAGCAGTTCCATCAGGTTATCGGTAGGCTGGTGTGTGCTTTGTATCAAAAACACATCGCATCCGCGGATACTCTCGTTAAAATGGGGCTGAAATTCGCCATCGCTAAAACGCGACAAAACTACATCGCCAAGCGGTTGCCCGTATGATGTAGCAATGTGTTCTGACAGTTCCTTAGAACCCGACCCTGCAAATAGCTTAACTGTATTAAACTGTAAAGGCATCTTCTTATTTCGGATTTACGATTTACGATTTCGGATTTTTAACATCCTATATCGTTAGTCCAAGTACACCAACCCCGTATAAAAAACAATCGGATTTCGATTTTCATCTTGGAAGTAAATCCTAAATTAAAAATCCGAAATCCGAAATTTCTATGTTGCCCGACCAGGATTCGAACCTAGACAAACGGTACCAAAAACCGTCGTACTACCATTATACTATCAGGCAATCTCCTTTGGTTTGTAAGCCATCCCGAAAAGGAATGCAAATATAGGACGATTTTTGAGAACTCAAAAGCAAAATTTAAAAAAGTATTTGAAATTATTTCAGCAGCCAAAACATGCGTTAAAAAGTGTTAAGGTTTACCGCTTTTAACATAAACATCGTAATGTTTTTCTTATTTTCGGCTGCTTAAACCTGATTTAGCTTGTAATAAACAGCATGAAATACAATAAGATCAACAATATTTTTGGCTGGGCAGCCAGCATTATTGCATCCATCACCTACATTTTAACGCTCGAACCATCTACCAGTTTTTGGGATTGCGGCGAATTTATAGCTTGTATTTACCGCCTGCAGGTAGCCCATCAACCCGGTGCGCCGTTATTTACCATGATAGGTAAGGTATTTTCGTTATTATCTTTTGGTGATAACATGAAGGTAGCTTATTTCACCAACATGGCATCAGCACTTGCCAGCGGCGCAACCATATTGTTCCTTTTTTGGACGATAACCGCGCTTGCTAAAAAGTTGGTTGTTAAGGCGGGACAGGAGCTCACCCAAACCAACATCATCCAAATTATTGGTGCAGGTTTAGTGGGTGCATTGGCTTACACCTGGTCAGACACTTTCTGGTTCTCGGCTGTCGAGAGCGAGGTTTACGCGCAATCATCCCTTTGTACCGCCATCGTTTTTTGGGCCATATTGAAATGGGAAAACCATGCAGATGAAGCCCATGCTGATAAATGGATCATTTTCATCGCCTATGTAATGGGCCTATCCATCGGTATCCACTTATTAAACTTACTGGTTATACCTGCTATTGCATTGGTTATTTACTTCCGCAGGGCAAAACAAGTTACAAACGGCGGTACCATCTGGTCGTTTGTATTAGGTGTCATTACGGTTGCCTTAATACTTTGGGGGGTTATACAGTTCACGGTTAAAGGCGCGGCCTTTTCTGATCTGCTTTTTGTAAACACCCTGGGCATGGGCTTCGGCAGTGGCGCTATCGTGTTCTTCATATTGGTTATAGGCACCCTGGCATCGGGGATCTATTATACCATAAAACCATCTACAACTTTTTTAGGCATTGCAGTACTTTGCTTTGTTGCCTTACTTACCATTAGCGCAGGCATTGTTGGCTTGATTGGCGCTGCCGCTATTTTAGCACTATTAGAATATGTTTTAAAAGTACGTGAAAAACGTGTTGCATTAAACCGCGTTTTGATATGTGCAGCGTTCATATTGTTCGGTTATAGCTCGTTCGTGATGATCGTTATTCGTGCTAAAGCGGGTACCAACCTGAACAACAGCGACCCGCAGGACCCGTTTGCAGTTAATAGTTATCTAAACCGCGACCAGTACGGCGATACGCCTTTAATGTATGGCGAGTATTTTGATTCGCAGGTTACTGACCAAACCGAGGGCGCTAAAATATATCGCCGTGGCGAAAAAGAATACGAGGTTGCAGGTAAAAAACTAAACACTATTTACGACAGGAATACGCTGTTCCCGAGAATGTTTAGCCAAAAGCCGAATCACGCTGAGTTTTACAGGATGTGGAGCAACCTTGGCGCCGAGGAACATCCAACCATGGGCACCAATATTGGCTTTTTTACCAGCTGGCAGGTTACGCAGATGTATACCCGCTATTTTTTGTGGAACTTTGTAGGACGGGCAAACGAAATGGACGGGCAAACCGCGCAGGGTGCCGATGGCAGCTGGCTAAGCGGCTTTAGCAATAAAGACCTGCCAAGTACCGTCACGCTAAGCAAATCATACAACAGGCTATATTTCCTACCGCTTATAATAGGTTTATTGGGGATGATATATCACTTTCAACGCAACCAGCGCGATGCGGGTGTGGTAGTGATCCTGTTCTTTTTTACGGGTTTAGCCATTGTGCTTTACCTAAACCAGGACCCATTACAGCCACGTGAGCGTGATTATGCTTATGCGGGATCATTCTATGCGTTCGCTATTTGGATAGGCCTTGGCGTATTGTTTATTGCCGACTTGCTGAGCAAAAAGATCAATCCTAAAACCAGCGCTATTGCCGCTACCGTAATATGTTTGCTTGCCGCGCCTGCGCTTATGGCCAACCAGGAATGGGACGACCATGACCGCTCTACCAAGCTTACCCCGCATGACATCGCTTACGATTACCTAAACTCGTGTGCGCCAAATGCCATCCTGTTTACCTATGCCGATAACGATACTTACCCGCTTTGGTATATCCAGGAGGTTGAGAACGTTCGCCCGGATGTACGTATCGTAAATTTAAGTTTATTGGGTACAGACTGGTATATCCGCCAGATGAAGGGCAAAATGAACAACTCGGCACCGCTACCTATCACCATGGATAACAAAAAATTTGAAGCCGGTGTGCGCGATGTTATTTATTATAACGACGCGAAAATTGCAGGCAATGTGGAGTTGAAAGAAGTGTTCGACTTTATTACGTCAGACAGTAAGGACAACATGGTGCAGTATCAAAGCGGCGAAAGCGCTAACTACCTGCCAAGCAAAAACTTTAAATTGACGGTTAATGCGGATGATGTAGTTAAATACGGAACAGTGCCTGCCGATAAAAAAGACAAGATAGTACCAGAAATGGACTGGATGTATCCCGGTAAATATGTAACTAAGGATAACCTGGCTATGATGGATATCCTGGCGCATAACAACTGGAAACGCCCGGTGTACTTTGCATCTACCGTGCCAAGCGACAATATGCTTGGGCTTGACAAATACCTGTACAGCGAAGGTTTAAGTTACCGCTTGATGCCGTATAAACCGGATACAACCGCTGCGGCACAAGAGAATAGCAACACCCTGAAAATGTACGATAACATGATAAATAAGTACAAATATGGCAATTTCAAAAATGCTAAGTATTTGGATCATGAATCGCTAAACCTGTTTTACCCTTTGATAACCCGCTTGTACGCTACCCTTGCCGATAACCTTTTAAAAGAAGGCCACCAGGACCTGGCTAAAAACGCTTTAAAGAAATATGATGATGTAATGCCATCGGTGATCATATCATCTGAATTGGCCGTACGTAAATATTACATGGCCGAAAGCTTGTTCCGTATGGGTGATGCTACTTTAGGCATCAAGCTTGCTACACAAATTGATAATTACATAGTTGACCAACTGAACTACAGCTACATACTTTATCAAAAAAGCGATGGCAGCCTAAACAGCCGCGATGTACAGCTGTATCTTTCGTTATTAAACGGGATGGTTAACCTAACCAAAAGCTACAAGCAGGATGCCCTTAGCGCCAAAATAAGCGCCCAGTTGAAAGACTACGGCACCAAGTTTGGCGGCATGGCACCACCGCAACAGTAACGATACTTAAGTTTACAAATAACAAGAAAGCGGCAATTAGCCGCTTTTCTTGTTTAAAACGAGTAACATATCAACCTTAGCGTCGTCTTAGTAGTACAACTTAAGAATATGAAACACGCCTACCTTCTGCTCTCTTTACTCATCCTCAGCAATATTGCATCAGCCCAAAATAAGGCGGCTGTTATAGATTCTATGCTGCACCGCACCAATCGCCTGGGCTTGTTTAAGGGGAATATTTTAGTGGCAGATAAGGGGAAGATAATTTACAAAGGAGCGATAGGCTTTACCGATGCATCGCAAACAACTGCGCTAACAACACAATACCGTTTCCACATTGGCTCCATAGCTAAGGAGTTTAATGCAGTAGGTATAATGATGCTTAAAGAGCAGGGCAAATTAAGCATTGATAATAAGGTATCTGAATACTTCCCCAATTTACCGGCTTGGGCAAAACAGATCAGCATTAAAAACCTGCTGCAATATACCAGCGGCCTGCCCGACCTTAAATGGAAAACCATAAAAAATGATGCAGACATCTGGGGCGACCTGCAAAAACTTGATAAACTTGATTTTGCGCCGGGCACACAATATGCCTACAATAACAGCAACACATTTTTACAGCGCCGCATAATTGAAAAGATAACCGGCTTAACTTTCACCAAGTTTGTAGAGCAAAAAATGTTGAAACCCCTAAACATGACCAATGCTTTGATCGATCCTGACGATAGCACAACGCTAATGGCCAAATCATATAGCAATAAACTGCAACAGTCATCCCTAATCTATCCAATTACCGGTTGGACGGCTGTTACGTTGGACGACTTCTACAAATGGGAGTTGGCTTTGGAGGGTTTTAAACTGATAAACCCGGAGTCGACAAAAGAGATCATTACCCCTTTTGCGCCTAACAAACAATGCGGTTTAGGTGGTGGCAGTATGGCAAGCCGCAAGATATTGACCCATGAACATGATGGCACGAGCTTAAATTACCAGGCCTTGCTAACAGCTAACACATCACAGGGCCGCACGATTATCCTGATGACCAATAACAAGCAGAATAATTTATACGATATAAACAGAGCTATCCAAGCTATTTTAGACGGCAAACCTTTTCAACAGCCAAAAAAATCAGTACTGGCTGCTTTTGGTTCACAGTTAGATAGCCTTAAGGGTGCACAGATAATCAGTTTTTATAATAACCTTAAAGTTAAATACGCAGCCGATTATGGTTTCGAAAACGAATCATCTTTAAATGAGATAGGCTACTATTTTAAGAATAAGAACCGCTTGGATGATGCACTGATAGTTTTTGAATATAATACTGCCCTATTCCCAACATCGGGCAATTTATTTGACAGCCTGGGCGAAGCGTATTATGCCAAAGGCGATAAAGCAAAGGCCCTGATAAACTATAAAAAATCACTTCAACTCGACCCTAAAAATGAAGCGGCAAAGGCTGTAATTGCCGAGTTAGAGAAGAAATAATTAGGCCTGTCCCACGGTGTACCACTCTGTCCCATTTTTTTAAAAGTGGAACACCCTTAGATTTAGTTAAAGCGTTAATTGACAGACAATTAAATAAACGACACTTGACACTGTCTCACGCACCAGAAGTCGCAAAAAACTGATTACCAACAATTTACGTTTTTTAATTTACATAGTAACATAAAGAACGGGACAGTAAGCGGTACAAAACGAAAAAAGCGGCCATGCAGCCGCTTTTTTCGTTTCGTCTTTATCTAAAACTTAATCCTCTTCTACAACACCCATGCTGCAGAATTTGTCGATACGCTCGGTAACCAGTTCGTCGACGTTGCGCTCGGTTAAGGTTTTAAGGTCTTTAATTAATTGCTTTTTTAATGTGGCAGCCATAGTAACGGGGTCCTGGTGTGCGCCACCAAGTGGTTCTTTAATAACACCATCGATCAGCTTGTTCTTCAACATCTCTGTCGATGTTAGTTTCAGCATTTCGGCAGCGCGTTCTTTATGTTCCCACGTTTTGAACAGGATGGTAGAACAGTTCTCCGGGGAGATAACCGAATACCAAGAGTTATCCAACATCATCACTTTATCGCCAATACCAATACCCAATGCACCACCGGATGCACCTTCGCCAATTACCACGCAAATTATAGGCACTTTCAATACCGACATTTCCAGCAGGTTACGGGCAATAGCCTCGCCCTGTCCCCGCTCTTCAGCCTCAAGGCCCGGGAATGCTCCGGGGGTATCTATTAAAGTAACAACAGGCTTGCCAAACTTCTCGGCTATTTTCATCAGCCTTAAAGCTTTGCGGTAACCTTCGGGGTTGGCCATACCAAAATTACGGTACTGGCGTTCCTTGGTGTTACGCCCTTTTTGGTGGCCAATAAACATCACTGTTTGGCCATTTAACGTCCCAAAACCACCTATAATTGCTTTATCGTCACCTACAGTACGGTCGCCATGCATTTCGATGAAATCATCGCACATCAGCTCAAGGTATTGTAAAGTATAAGGGCGCTCGGGGTGGCGGGATATCTGTACTTTTTGCCATCCGGTAAGGTTGGCATAAATCTCTTTCTTGGTGTTTTCCATCTTGGCCTCTAACTCGGCAACGGTGGCAGACATGTCGAGCTTGTTTTTTTCTTCAACCTGCTTAACTTTTTCTATCTGGCCTTGCAATTCGGCAAGTGGCTTTTCAAAATCAAATGTAATCTTCATACAATTTTATTGGCCGCTAAATTAAATAAATCCATCGGCATATTGTTTAATATCCTTACTTGAATGTACGCAATTTATTTAACTGCTGTGGCGACAGCAAATAATACGTTTTTACAGCCGCGTTTAAAATGGCGTTACGCAGTTCGCCCTGGTATAAGCCATAGCGGTTTGTATAGTAGATGAGGTCGCTTTCGTTTATCTTTTTGGCTCGGAACAGCGCGTCAAGCTTGGTTTCGTTAGTGACAATAAAGTTGCCCATCTCAATCTTTTTGCGCTTTAACTCGGTACTTATTTTGGCTAACGCTGCTGCTTGCGACGGACTTAGATCTATCTCTTTCTTAAACTTCAAAGCCTTATCTGCCGGCGGGTAATTGTTCATTTCGGCCACCTTGTTCATTTCGTAAACATCCTCGCCCTTGATCAACGCGTTGTATTGCACATCGCTCAAGGTTTTTAACGGCGATGGTTTTAGTGTGCTATCCGGGGTTTGAGCATTTGCCGCTAAACTAATGACAAACACGAAAGCAACGGCAGATAATAGTTTATACATAGTATTAGTCTGATTATAAAACGCAATTTTAAGCCAGTATTGTCAACACGTAATTGCGCGGAACGATAGCGACAAGGTAACCTCTTAGGCAAAGTGTACAATTGTTCTAAAGAGATTGGTTCGTACCTCTCAGTGACGCTTTGAAAGTATCTTACTCCACCTTCATCACCTTAGTCCTCTTACTTATCCCGTTCTCGTTAAATGCCTCTATCTGGAAGTAATATGGCAGGCCTTTTTCCATGCCGTTAAAGTAGTACTCGGTAATATTGTAAACCATAATATTGCTGTAGAGTTTATCGGGCTCGGTACCAAAGTAGATGGTGTAACCCACAGCACTATCCGTTTGCCGCCAGCGGATCCATGAGTTACGGCGCTCGGCATCACCGCGAAGAACGATCATATTTCTTACCGTATCCGGCGCTGCACCTCCTGCTTTCCCAAATACCCTAAATCCTGATAGAGCAAACTTACCCGTTGGCATGTGCAGGTTGGTGATCTTTAAATAACGCGCTTTAGCAGGGGATTTCAGTTCGATGTAATCGTGGGGTACATCCGTTTTGTTTTTGCTTTTATCTACCAGCGTTTTCCATGTTTTACCATCTATTGATGAAGAGATAACATACTGATGAAACACCCCTAACGATTTACCCATGAACGTAGCATCCTGGTCAGCGTAATTCACCTGAATGGCCCTAACAGTGCTTACATCGCCCAGATCCGTTTTAAACCACTCGCCTTTGTTGGCTGTTTTGGCGCTCCAGTAGGTTTTAATATCCTCATCCACCGCCAGGTTAGGTACGTAAGCGCCAAGGGTTGACGATACTTGCACAGGCTTGTTGTAGTTCAGCAACATCCAGCCTGTAAAATTACTTTTAAGGTGATCTTCCTTGCCTGCGGCTAAGTAATGCGGGTAATCGCCATAAGCGGTATTGGTGTACAGCACGCCATCCTTATCAAAACCGGCCGGCCAAAAACCGTTGCGGCGTTCAAAATTATTTTTTACGTTAATAACCATGGTACTGATGTGCCAATAGTTACCAAATTTATCGGCCCAGGTTGCACCATGCCCCGCCCCTTTAGCAAAGCCGCCCGGCTTGTAGCTAAATGGGTTATGTTTTTGATAAGTGAACGGACCAAGCGGTTTATCGCCCACGTAAACGCCATCGCCGTAGCCACGCCCTTCGGTGCCGGGTGAGGCATATTGCAGGTAGTATTTTCCGTTATGTTTATTCATCCAGCCGCCTTCCATAAACCCGGTCAGGAATACGTTATCATTATTCTCGCCAAAGCGCTCCCAGCCGTGCTCTTTCCAGTCCAGTTTGATCATTTCCTTTTTTGGGCCAATGGGTTCAAAAGTTTTACGGTCTATCTCCTGCCCGTACATGGGCAGGGTGTTGCTGCTACCATGGTAGATATACACGCGGCCGTCATCATCCGCAAATAGCCCCGGATCCCACGCGCCAACTTTAAAGTAATCTTTGGCAGCTTTCCAGGTATCGTGAGTTGGGTCGGTACTCATCCACAGGGTAAAATCTTTATTATAGGTAGAGCCAATAACCAGTAGGGTATCGCCCAAAACCAGTGTACCGGGGGCGCAAAGCTCATCGCCTTTAACCTCGTTGTATGGCCTCACAAACTTGCGCGACACAAACTTCCAGTTCAGCATATCGCTGCTCCACCAATACCCAAATTGATTAGTACTAAACAGGTAATAATTGCCTTTAAATAGCGTAACGGTTGGGTCGGCAGTGGCGCGGTGCTTGCCCCATGCAGCAAAGGTCTCGAACGGCGTATAACCATAATCGAGGTTGAGCGGGTTGCAATAAGTAAGGCGTTTGGTTTGTGCCGATGCGGATACAGCACAGAATACAATCAGGGCAACTAATGAAATGCGAAACTTCATAACAGGCAATGTAATTGGTTAGCGAATCAAATATCAGTTTTTATAGTGATAAAAGAAACAGCCGCCGGTTTAGTATAAAAAAGAACGGCCACCTTCTCAGGCGGCCGTTCTCATTATAAGACCAGTCGGAACTATTACATCCCGAAAGCTTTTTTTAGTTGGTCAACAGCGTACATTTCTGCTTCTTTGGCTTGTGGAACTACTGCACCCATGCCAAAAAACTCGTGCGTTACGCCGTTCCAGTTTTTACTATCAACGGTTACACCGGCAGCCTTCAATTTCTCAACTAAAGTCATGCCTTCGCTTTGCAAGGGATCTATCTCATCTGTAATAACAGTTGTTGGCGGCAGGCCTTTAAGGTTGGCGGCGATCAAGTTAATACGGGGGTCTTTACCTTCGGCCATATTATTAAGATAGTTTTTTACAAACCACATCATCATTGGCTTATCCAAAGGTTTGGCAGCGGCATTTTTGGTGTATGATGGTGTTGCCATGTCTGATCCTGCAATGGGGTACACCGCAACAATCGCGGTTGGGATCATTATCTTACTATCGCGGGCTTTAATAGCGGTATTGATAGCAAGGTTACCACCCGCGCTTTCGCCTGCAACGGCAATCTTTTCAGGATCACCTTTAATAGACGCAGCATTATTTACCACCCATTTGTACGCGGCAAATGCATCGTTATGCGCTACCGGGAACTTATGCTCCGGTGCTAAGCGGTACGCTACCGATACCACTATGGCATCCGTTTTATCAGCCAATACGTTTGCGGATGCATCATATACATCAAGGTTGGCTATTACAAAACCGCCACCGTGGTAGTACACAATTACCGGATAAGCTGCTTTACCTGTTTTTGGAGTGTAAATGCGTACATGGATGTTACCGCCATCAACAGGCAGCTCTTTACCAATAGTATCTACGTTAAATACAGGCTTTGGTATGTTGTTCTCTTTCATCAGGTCCATCACCGCGTCTGTAGGAGTGTGGTTTTTACGGGCCTCAACCGCGGTTAATTGCGGGATAGGCTTATCGCCATAGCTTGCTAATTTTTCGTTAACGGCCTGCATTTCCGGTTTTATATCCGGTGCCCATGCAGGTGCAGGGCCTTTTGGTTTTAATGTTACCGGTTTAGCAGTATCGGCCGGTGCCAGGTTAGTATCTTTAGCGGTGCTATCCCCGGCACTTTTAGACGCGCTGCCGGTACATGCTGCGGCGCCCATCATACAGAATAGTGCTATATAGGTAATTGATCTGATTCTCATTTTAGTAGATGATTTGTTAAGTTTTACATCCCATCAAGTACAACAACTGTGCTATAAATGATTAAACTTTACTATTAGTTATGAAAATAGCGATCAGTTGTAAAGTATTTAATTTGAGGGAAATTTATATCTGGGCGGATTTTTCGCTTGGTGGTCATGGCTTCTTTTTGTACGGTCTGTCAGTATAGTGAAATATTACGGGGATCAAAAGGAAACTTGTGTCACATTAGGCGTTTTGACCCGTATCTTCATAAAACATTTTACAACACTATACTATGAAATACAGAACTTTAGGCACCACCGATGTACAGCTATCAGCAATTGGGTTAGGCTGCATGGGCATGAGCCATGCTTACGGCGAACCCGACGACGATGAATCTATAGCAACACTAAATAAAGCTATTGAACTTGGCATTAACTTTTGGGATACTGCCGATGTTTATGGCAGCGGACAAAACGAAAAACTGATCTCGCAGGTATTAAAACCCAACCGCGATAAGATCTTCCTGGCTACCAAATTTGGTTTTACTGCGGATGGTACGGGTAAACTCTCGGGATTTGACGGCTCTCCGGCTTATATCAAAAAAGCGGTTGAAGCGAGTTTAAAACGCTTGCAAACTGATGTTATCGATCTTTATTACGCGCATCGGGTAGATCCTAACATACCCATCGAAGAAACCGTTGGCGCCATGGCCGAACTGGTTAAAGAGGGTAAAGTAAAACACCTCGGCTTATCCGAAGCATCGGCAAACAGCATCCGCCGGGCACATGCCGTACACCCTATAGCCGCCTTACAAAGCGAATACTCGTTATTAACTCGTGACGTGGAGACGGAAATATTACCGCTTACTAAAGAATTGGGGATCTCATTCATCCCGTTTAGCCCCCTTGCCCGCGGCTTAATGACTAACAAACTTGATGTAAGTGAGCTTAAAGAAGGCGATTTCCGCAAAACGCTGCCCCGCTACCAGCAAGGCCATGCAGACAATAACAACCAACTGGCAGATGGATTTGCGGGGATAGCCGAAAGCATTGGCGCAACGCCTGCCCAACTGGCTATTGCATGGGTACTTAACCAGGGCGACAACATCATCCCAATCCCCGGCACCAAAAAGCGCAAATATCTACAAGAAAATGCAGGCAGCGTTGATGTCGAATTAAATGCTGATACGCTCAACAGTATCGATGCCCTGCTTAAAAGATTCCCTAACACAGGCGATCGTTACAACGAGGGTAATTTGAAATTTGTAGATAAGAATTGATAAACTGACATTGTGCCGAAGATTCGCTAAACAGCTATTTAGTATCTTCGGCCTTTTCAAACTATACACTTATGCACAAAAATTTGAGCCGCTTCGCGATAGTTGCTATAGCCATGTTAGCCTTCGCCTCTTGCGATACATCAGCCAAAAAAGATAAAGCACCTGCAAATGATACCATTCCCAAAGCTGAGGTGGCTTCAAGTGTACCTGCCGCTATTGATACAGGTAAATTAGTTGGCGCATGGCACGATGAAACCATTAAAACAGATAATGGCGAAAGTATAGCCTACGAGGTGGTTAGCAGCGGCCATAAGGTTTTTATACAAGCAATTACTTTTAAAGGCACTAATCTTAAACTGAATGATACCCCGCCTATCACTACTTCAGCATCCGAGATCAGGAAAGAAGGTGATGGTTACGTAAGTGTAGAACGCCCCGACGAAAGCTACAAAGTTGACAAAAAAGGCAACCTGCTTTTATATGATAAAGGCATATTGGTAGCTACCTGTAAAAAGATATTATAGTATAAAGGCCCGGATTATAATCGGGGCCTTTATTTTTATTTATGGTTTTTATTCCATCCTATCTTCATTTTGCCGCCTTCCTCGTGCGCGCGGATATGGAGCACAATCCCTTTAAAACGCTTTTTGTCAAGTTCTGCCTTGTCGGTTATCAGGCTATCCTTGCCGGGGTTTCTTAGCGGTACGTCCAGTGCTATATCTGTCCCTTTGGTTAAACCGTAAATGCCTTCCACATCCACATTTAAAACACTGCTGCTTATTTGCAACGGTTTAATAGTGATCATATCGCCACGAAGCAAAAAGTGCCCGTCCATTTTGGGGATGCTTATATTTTTTAGGTTGCGGAAAGGAAAGGCGAATTTACCCACACTCACCAATGGCTTAAAGTTTATCAAAGCCGCATCGCGCAGGCTCAGGTCTAAATTACCGTTAATAGAGTTTGGCACAAGGTTACCCGCATCGGTTATCCCCCCGGTAATACTTGTTTTGGCCGATAAAAACCCTTTCAAATTTTCGGCGGTAAAATCCTGCAAACCAAAGTTATTGAACGCGTTGAAAAACTCGCGCATGTTTACGTTGCTAACCACGGTATTCACCGCAAAGCTATTTAACGATTTGCCCTGCATCATCTTACCGTTCATCTTTAAAAAACCACCGGCATGTTTAACGCCAATATTTTGTATAATGATCCCGTTATCGGTGGTCAGCAGATCGGCTGTGGCATCCGTGGCCAGGAATTTTTTATAGTAAACCTTAGCCACCTTCATATGCATTTCGGCCTTACCTTTTTCCAGCACGTTGCTTAGCTGGTCTACAATATTGCCGCTATTTGCCCTACTTTTAGTTGCAGGGGCTTGTTTACGCTCGCTCAGAAAACCTAAAAATTCGCCAAGGTATAATTGCGGACTACGGATCTGCCAGGTGAGCAAGATCTTTTCGGGTGAGTTGTAATACAAGTTAAGGAAGTTGTTGATCCGGCCATCCATATTTACAATACTTCGGCCGCTTTGCAAGCGAATGTTGCTAAGTATCAGGTCGTCGCCAACAAAGTTTAAGAATATAGAAGAGTTTTTAAGCTTGAGGTTACGCGGCAGATAGGAAATATCTGTATTACGCAACACTATCGCCCCTTTAATAATAGGCTTGTTTATTTTGTAATCAACTACATCTGCAGTGTAATGGAGTTTCATATCTGCTTCGCCGTTGGCAAATTTGGCAATGTTATCATCCAGCAAATAATTAAGATCGGCGGCCGGGAAATTTGATCTGAAATTACCCGTGGCAGTAGGCTTCACCAGGTTAATAATGCTGCCCGTATCGATATTAAATGGCAAATGATTATAGGTACCCTTCATGGCAATAAGCTTGATGGCCGAATTATCATCGCCGTACCCTTTATCTTTTACGTAATTATTGGTAAAGATCCCGTTAAAACTGCAATTATCCAGTTCGCCCCCCGGGATAGTAATCTTGCTGTCTCTCACCTTGGCAGTAACATACAATTTTGGCCCGCCGTCGCTACCGCCGAAGCTTCCATTTAGGTTACAGGTAACATCCATAGGCTTACTGATGTTGAAGCGATTTAGCACCATGGTGATGTTCGGCGCAAGTAAGCCTGATGCCCGTCGCCATAGGATCTGGTCGGCAACGATATTAATGGCAAAGTTTGCTGAGGGCTTATCCTTAGTGGAAAAAACAGCATTGATTTTGAAAGGGGTTTCGCCAATATTTAAAGGTTGCACTGATACATTTACCTTACCTGTCTTCTCGTTATATCCTGCAACAAAATCGCCTTCTAATTTTTGATTTTTAATAAAGCTGCCGCGCTTGCTATTAAACGCCATACTTTTTGCCAGTACATCCAGGTGGAAATCAGAGCGCCATCCGCTATCCGGATATTGCATTTTGCCGCTTAGTTCATTTACACCAAAGTTGAATAACTTGTTTGCCTTGCGGTCGTCAATTGTAAATGTAACATTGCTCAGCGTAAACTTTTTTAATTGGGTAGATGAACTACTTTCTGACGGGTTATCCTTTACTTGTTTATGATCTTTCTTAAAAACGGCGGTATTACTGTATCCCGTGCTATCTGTAAACAAGTCAATGGCGGCATTTCGGATATCAATATGGTTGATATCTATCGCGCCCCTAAAAAGGGCCATGGTATTGATGGACACATTAAAATCTTTAGCGTTTAGCAGCGTGTGCTTATGGCGGTCAAACTGTTTATCGCGAATCAGAACGTTATGCAGCGTAAGCGAAACAGCCGGGAAACCACGGAAAAAGTTGGGCGTCATATCGCCGATAACCAGGGTGCCATCCACACTTTTATCAAGCTGCTCATTCACCATTTTAAGCACCTTGGCTTTGTTAAAGGTGATGTATAAGGTAGCGCCAACCAGTATCAGTACCACCAGCAGCACCAGGCCGGCAAATATTTTCAAGGAAAGTTTTAACCACTTAGGCATATCAACAGTTTTACAGGTAAATAGCTAAATGCCTTGTTTTGTTTGCTTTGTAACAGAATGGTTAATAGCGAAGAGGAATAATGCCTCTCCCGGCTCTCACCACAAGAGATTTAGAAAAACCCGTACACAAATCAATTTACCAATTATCGCTATATTAGCCCACACAACCATGGCTGATACCGCACCCCAATTACGCACCGTTAACGTTACCCGCTATGTTACGCCATTGCGCGAGGGTGGCTCTTTACCGGCTATTGCCGAGGCGGATGACAGTTTCCTTTATGTATTAAAATTTCGTGGTGCCGGCCAGGGTCCAAAAGCCCTTATTGCCGATTTAATTGGTGCCGAAATTGCCCGTAAACTGGGCTTTAAAGTACCCGAACTGGTGTTTGCCAACCTTGACGAAGCCTTTGGCCGTACCGAACCCGACGAAGAGATCCAGGACCTGCTGAAGTTTAGCGTGGGCCTTAACCTGGCACTGCATTACCTTTCGGGCTCCATCACGTTCGACCCTACGGTTACCTTTGTGACTACCGAAATGGCGTCTAAAATTGTGTGGATGGACGCCCTGCTGATGAATGTTGACCGCACTGCCCGTAACACCAATATGCTGATGTTTAACCGCGAGCTTTGGCTGATAGACCATGGCGCGGCACTTTACTTTCACCACAGTATGGAGAAGTGGGAAGAGCAGGCCAAACGCCCGTTCGTGCAGATAAAAGACCATGTGCTGCTGCGCAAAGCATTCGAACTGGACGAAATTGACACCAAATTTAAAGCGATACTTACTCCGGAATTTATACAATCTGTTGTAGACCTGATACCCGATGCGTGGCTTACCGACCGCTCTTTTGAGACTGAAGATGAGCAGCGCCAGATCTACGCCAAATTCCTGAACACCCGATTAGCTAACTCAAATATTTTTGTAACCGAGGCGCAAAATGCAAGACAGACACTTATTTGAGTACGCCGTTATCCGCGTTGTACCCAGGGTAGAGCGCGAAGAATTCCTGAACGTAGGGGTGGTTTTGCTATGCAGCAAACAGAAATATCTAAAAATGATGTATCAGGTAGACCGCGAACGCCTGCAGGCTTTCGCTAATGACCTGGACATTCAGGCGCTCGAAGAAAATCTGCTCTCGTTTCAACGAATAGCTAATGGTGCTAAGGACTCAGGCCCGATTGGAGAGCTGGATGCCGCATCGCGCTTTAGGTGGCTAACGGCAACCCGCAGCACAGTTGTACAAACCTCAAAAGTGCACCCGGGCTTTTGTTTGGATGGTGATGACTCGCTTACCCGGTTATATGATCAGTTGGTGAAGTAAACCGCTGACTGTGTTATATTTCGCCCCTTCTCAATCGTTTTCGCAGTTTAAATTATAGGGGTATGTAAAATGTACACTATATGTGTTACATTAGCTCTTCATAAACCAATTTATACCACTTCATGAATCTATCTGTCAGGATAAAAATCTATGCAATTTGCATAATTTGGCTGTGCTTTTTAAATAACGCGCAAGCGCAAAAAAAGGCCGCATCGCCCAAATTTAAGGTAATAGCTTTTTACACCGGCAAAGAAGACCAGGCGCACATCAGCTTTATGCACGAGGCTAACAAATGGTTCCCGGCGATGGCCAAAAAATACAATTTCACTTACGATTCTACTAACAACTGGGGTAACCTTAACACAGCTTTTTTGGCGACGTATAAAGTGGTAATTTTTTTAGATACCCGCCCCGAGGATTCGCTGCAACGCGTAGCATTCGAAAAATACATGAAAGGCGGCGGCGGCTGGATGGGTTTCCATTTCTCGGCGTTTGCGCTTAACCAATCGGCAGTGCCGCAAAATTGGGACTGGTATCATAACGTGTTCTTAGGATCGGGCGAGTATGGCAGCAACACCTGGCGGCCAACGTCAGCCATTCTAAAAGTTGAAGGCCGCGACCATCCCGCCATGAAAGGACAGGCAGCAACATTTAAAGCATCGCCAAACGAATGGTACCGATGGGAAAAAGACCTTACCAAAAATCCCGATATTCAAATTTTAGCATCTATAGATCCGGTAAGTTTCCCGTTAGGTACCGGGCCAAAACCGAACGAGATCTGGCATAGTGGTTACTACCCTGTTGTGTGGGCTAATAAAAACTACAAAATGGTTTATTTTAATATGGGCCATAACGATATCGATTACGAACATAAAACCAATAAGGACCTGTCGCACACCTTTGGCAACCCGGCGGAGGATAAGCTTATTTTAAACACCTTGCTTTGGCTGGGAAGTGCACAATAGCGTTACCGGTTTACCAATATTTAATAGATTTGTCCAAATTAATTTTTAACCCAATAACTTTCAAATAACCCAATGAAGAAAGGATTTTTAATAGCCGGCCTTTTGTGCTTCACGGCAAGCGCATTTAGCCAGGTAAAAACAATAAAAAAAGCACCGTACTCGGCAGTCAACAAAACGGTGAAAATGTACGTTACCGAAAAAGGCTCCACCAAAAGGCTTGCCCCTGCGGGTGACTTAAAGTTCGTAACCGAAGCACAACCGCCCGAAACAGAAACCCTGGTATTTGTTGACCCGGAAAAGAAATTTCAAACCATGCTGGGTATTGGCGGTGCATTAACAGATGCCGTTGCCGAAACTTTTTACAAGTTACCTAAAGATAAACAAGCCGAACTTTTAGATGCGTATTACAGCAAAACCAAAGGCATTGGCTTTACCCTTGCACGTACCAATATACAAAGCTGCGATTTTAGCAGCGGCAGCTATAGTTATGTAAGCAACAACGATAAAAGCCTGTCGACATTTGATGTAAGCCATGATAAAAAATACCGCATCCCGTTTATTAAAGCGGCAACTGCTGCCGCGGGCGGTAAACTTACCATGTTTGTATCGCCATGGAGCCCCCCCGCTTTTATGAAAGACAACAACGACGTTTTACACGGTGGTAAATTGAAGGCAGAGTTTGCGCAGAGCTGGGCAAACTTTTATATCAAATTCATTAAGGAATATGAGAAATTAGGAATCCCTATCTGGGGTTTATCGGTACAAAACGAGCCCATGGCAACCCAAACGTGGGAATCTTGTAAATACACCGCCGAAGAAGAACGCGATTTTGTAAAGAATTATTTAGGCCCAACACTTTGGAAACAAGGTTTAAAAGCTAAAAAACTGATTGTGTGGGACCATAACCGCGACTTGCTGTACCAACGCGCAAGCACGATATTGGAAGACCCTGCCGCCTCTAAATACATCTGGGGTATTGGTTTCCACTGGTATGAGACCTGGACGGGCGCAGGCCAAAACTTTGAGAACACCCGTTTAACCCACGCAGCCTTCCCTGATAAGAACCTGATATTTACCGAAGGTTGTGTAGAAAAATTCGATTTCGCGCGTTTGGATGACTGGAACCTTGGCGAACGTTACGGGCTGTCTATGATCAACGATTTCAACGCAGGCACTGTAGGCTGGACCGATTGGAACATCCTGTTAGACGAAAAAGGTGGCCCTAACCATGTAGGCAACTTTTGCTTTGCGCCGGTACATGCCGATACACGCAATGGGCAGTTGTTATATACCAACTCGTACTACTACATAGGTCATTTCTCTAAATTTATCCAACCGGGTGCAAAACGCATTGCCGCAGCCGCAAGCCGCGACAAACTGTTAACCACGGCTTATCAAAACCCTAACGGCTCTATAGCCGTGGTGGTGATGAACCGCACCGATGAGAAAATAGAATATAGCTTATGGATAAAAGGCAAAGCCGCCAAAACCGTGAGCGAACCGCATTCTATAGCTACTTTGGTAGTGCAATAATTAAGGTCGACTAAAACAAAAGCCTCCGGAAACGGGGGTTTTTGTTTTATACACTATCCTCGTTTTTACGCAATAAAAAAGCGGGCGCCATTTGGACATCCCGCTTCATCACTCACTCATCACTCACTCACAAAAACTATCCGGCAGTTGGGGCTTTAGGGCCTCTTCTGTTTTTCATTCTTTCTTTTAACTGTGCTTTTAGCTCAGTGTAGCTTTTTAATTGGTCGGCAGTAAATACTGCTTTCAATTCGCCATCAGTCTGCATGAAAATCGCTTTGCGGCTTTCGTGGTTCAACTTACGGTCTGTAGTAGAACGGTTAGCTTTTAAGCTGTCCATTTGTGTGGCACGTTTTAGTAAAATGGTATTTACTTTAGCGTACTGATCCTGGTTCAGCGTTAACTTTTGCTGCAAGACCTTTGACATGCGCTGTGCTTTTTGCTCGGGCGCTATATTTTTATGATCGCCACGTTTGCCGTGCATTCTGCCTTTAAAGTTCGCTTTCAGGTCCGCATATTTAGCTTGCTGGTCTGCATTTAAAACGGTTTTCAAATTTGCATCGGTGTTGGCCATAATTGCTTTATGGCTTGCGTGGTTTGCTTTGCGGTCGGTACCTTTGGTAGCTTTCAGGCTATCCATACTGGCAGCGCTTTTAGCAAAAATGGCATCCACTTTTTTAGACTGATCTGCAGACAAGTTTAATTTCTTGCTCAGCATTTCTGTTCTGTGCTTAGCTTTCTGCTCCGGCGATTTTGCAATCGTTTGGGTTTGTGCCTGTGCAAATACAGCGGTACCTGCCAGGAATGTTATCATCAATAGTGCCTTTTTCATGTTTTAATTAATTTTGATGGTATGACACTATTTATTAGCGCAGGGTTTAATCGGGTGTACCGTCACATTGTCATTACAGAAACATTTCTACTCCTCACCCACAAACCTGTTCAGCGTAATCAAATTATTGATGGCATCGCCCATGGTATTGTTAAAGTAGGCATAAACCCGTTTACCATCGTTAAGCCACTCTTTAATGTATTGAGAATACTCATATAAAAAATCGTCGGCATAGCTGCCGCGATAGCCGCCGTTGGGTCCGTGGAAACGCAGGTAAACAAAATCAGCTGCCATATCAATCATAGGCGTTAATGATTTGGGCATATCCTGGATCACCATGCACGCAGTATAACTATCCAGCATCTCGTAAACCTCATCTTTATACCAACTGCGATTGCGAAACTCGATGGCTATATCCCACCCAATCTGCAACCCGGTATCCTGAATGTTAACCAGCAATTTTTCTAACTGCCTGAGGTTAGCTACATCATTACTCCCGGGGAACTGGATGAGCAGGCTGCCCTTTTTATTGCCCGCGGCATCTATCACCTGCATAAAGCGGTCAACATCTTCGGGTTTAAAAAGCAGTTGTTTATTGTGAGTAACGTCGCGCCAAAGTTTGTAAGTAAACCGGAAGTCATCCGGTACTTCAGTGGTCCATTTTTTTACGGTGGATACCTGCGGGAGCTTGTAAAAGGAGCTATTGATCTCGATACTGTTAAACAGCGAGCCATAATAGGTAAGCCGGGGCTTATCCTGAAACTCCGGTGGGTATAAAGATTTATTAGCGACGGGCAGCACCAACCCGCTGATACCCGAATAGAAATTTTGCCTGGCGTTTTGCATACAATAGCTTAACAAACTTGCATTTACTATTGTTGCGCTTATATTAGCGTTTTATTACCAATATAAACCTCAAAACATATCTCACATGAAACTTACCGGACTTTTCCTTTTCTCGGCGCTTGCCCTTGCAGCATGCACGCCAAAACCTGCCGCTACTGTTACCGAAGCACCTTCATCTGCCATGGTAGGCACCTGGAAGCTGGTAGCTGCCATTACTGTTACCAAGGGCGATACCGTTAAAGATTACCCCGTACCCAATCAGGAAATGATAAAAGTATTGAATGCCACACACTTTGCCTTTATGCGCCACGACTTAAGCAAAGGCAAGGGCAAAGATGCCACTTACACAGCCGGCGGCGGCACTTACGACTTTAAAGGCGACAAATATACCGAGCACCTTGCCTACCTGAACGCCCGCGAATGGGAAGGCCGTAGTTTTGATTTTACCGTTAAATTTAGCGGTGATACGCTGATCCAAAAAGGCATAGAGAAGATAGATAGCCTTAATATTAACCACGAGATCATAGAAACCTACGTTAAGCAGAAATAACAGCCAAAGATTAAAATGGAATTTAACAAATTGGCCTCAGCAATTTTTGAGGGTGTTCCCGAATTTAAAAAATTTTATAAAGGCGAATTGGATAAAGATTCACCCTATTTGTTTTTAAGCCCGTTCGGAAGCTTTGTGCATAACAGTGTAGTCGATAAAAAATCTTATTCCGCAAGCGCAATCTCTTTTATTAATTCCTTTATAAATGACAATATCGAGGATGAGGAACTAAAAACGCAAATGACTGTAGGCGTTTTGGAAATGTTAACCGATACGGCAATTTGTCAAAAAGAAGCTTCAAAATATTTCACCAATCATTGTTATAAAATGTTTGACAATCTATTAAAAACCTACTTCATTGACTTAAGGAATACTTGAGCTTACGACCAAAAGCCCTGCACTTTTATTTGTGCCGATGGATAGCCTTGCTGTTTTAGCATTTTGCGCAGCTGGGCTACCATTGTATTGTTGCCGGCCAGGTAAAATATGGTGTTTTCTAAACTGTAATGCTGGTTTAGCACCCATTCCATTAGGCTGTTGTGGCCGTAAACATCTTTGCGGGCAACGGGTTCTATAGGTGTCCAAAAGTATTCGTTAAATAGTTTGCGGTGCTCTTCTTCACCAATTACTACACCGCCCGAAAAGCGGGTGTTAGGCAATACCATTTTTTGCAGGGCCAATAAATGCCCCATGCTGCTTTCATCGCCCAGTGCAATAACGGCAGATGTTTTATCGGGTTGGTGATGGGTAAAGCCGATCTTTTTCATATAGCTGATGGTATCGCCCTTTTTTAAAACGCGTGCCCATTTACTGCCGGGGCCGTTGTGCACGGCATCAAAATAAATGGTACAGGTATGTGTTTCGGCGTCCCAGCCGGATGGAGTATAATCGCGGAAAGTAAAACCATCTACCCTGAATTTCATGTAAGGCACTTGCTCCCAGTTGCTCATATCGGCAAGAGGCAAATGCAAGTCTATTTCTATTAAGGTTGATGGGTTCCAGGGGCGCACTTCCAGTACCGTACCTGTTTGTAACATACGCGATTCGAATAGTTTGCCGGCCTTTCTTTTTAGTTTGCTTAAAGTGGATGTTTCCATGTGATGTAAATTAATAATACAAAGAAACGTTGCAAATCAACCGAAATCAATGGCATACCTACGGTATTGATTGGACTATTTACGGTATTCGGCACGGAATGAAAGTGGTGTTACCCCTTCATGTTTCTTAAACAGGCGCGAGAAATAGGCATGATCTTCGTATCCCAAAGTATGCGCTATCTCCTTCACATTTTGGCTACCATAATAAAGCAGTCGCTTGCCTTCCAACATTACTTCGTTCAGGATCCAGTAACTTACCGGGAAGCCGGTTACTTTTTTCAAAGCTTCGTTCAAATATGTTGCCGATACATTAAGCATGCCCGCATATGCCGACGGGCTTTTAACCGTTACATAATTATCAACCAGTAACTTCTTAAACTGCTGCGATAACGCAACCGGGCGCGATACTTTTATAGACTCGCAATTACTATCGGCATAACAACCGGCGGCAATACCGATAAACGATTGTAAAAGCGACAGTACTATAGAATTGTTAAACGTGCTTTTATCCTGCTCTTTAAAACGTTGCTGTAGCAGGGCAAGCAATTCCACGCATTGCTTCATTTGCAAATCATCAAAAAAATGAGGTTTTTGTACTGTCAGTTGCCCTTCAAAAACTTTACGGTAATCCGGCGGTATCAGCATGGTATCAACCGCCAGGAACCAGCCACCCGCCTGCTCTTTACGTATACCGTGGTGCACTTGACCCGGTAAAACGTAATATAACGCATTAGCAGAAAAACCTACCTCAATAAAATCGATCATCATTGCAGAATTGCCGGCTTCAACTACAAAAAAGATATAATGGTCATCGCGGTGTGCCTCCATGATCAACTCTTCAGTTCTCATCTCACCAACACCATAGTGCCACATTTCCAACCCAAGGCTGGTGCCTTTTTTTAACTGATGTACAGGGATATCGCTCATTTACGGTGTAAAAGTAAACGATTAAATGATACGATTGGGAAAATTGTCCATCTGTTGGCGAACATCTTCCATGGTACAGGCAGGCTGGTGATTGCACCTTTGTATTGTCAATAACGACAAACAAAAAACATAACACAATGGCACGTTTAATAGCTTTAAGCCCTGATGAAGCAACAGGCAAAACAAAAGAATTATTTACAGCAATAAAGGGCAAACTGGGTGTGGTACCCAACATGATGCGCACAATGGGTAACTCACCTGCTTTGTTAGAAGGTTATTTAAACCTAAGCGGCGCGCTATCACATGGTACTTTAGGCGCTAAAACCGGCGAACTTTTGGCATTAGCCGTAAGCCAGAATAATAGTTGTGATTACTGTGTATCTGCCCACTCTTACATCGGCGAAAAATTAGCCCACATTGATGCCGATACCTTGCAAGACGCACGCAAGGCAAACGCAGCAGACGCTAAAACCGATGCCGCTTTAAAATTTGCTGTTACCCTCGTTGATAAAAAAGGCATAGTTAGCAGCGCTGATGTGGACACTATAAAAGCTGCCGGTTATACCGATGGTGAGATTGGCGAAATTGTTGGGCATGTAGCTTTAAACATCCTTACCAATTACTTTAACAATACTGCCAATACCGAAATTGATTTCCCCGCTGTAAAGGCATTGGATGCTGTTGAGGCGTAAGCGCTAAATTAAAATATCAGCTAACAGTAAAAGTCGGGGCAATGATGCCCCGGCTTTTGCTGTATTGTTTACCTTTATTTAAGCATAACAATTATGGAAAACCCAAGATACCCGCTCCCGCCATTTAACATGGAAACCGCATTGCAAAAAGTACAGGCAGCAGAAGATGCCTGGAACACCCGCGACCCCGAAAAGGTGAGCATGGCTTATACCATTGATACCGAATGGCGCAACCGTACCGATTTTATTAACGGCCGCGAAGAAGCAAAAGCGTTCTTAAAAGCGAAGTGGGAAAAGGAACTGGATTATAGGTTAAAGAAAGAGCTTTGGGGCTTCAAAGACAACCGCATGGCAGTTAGGTTTGAGTACGAATGGCACGATGTGGCCGGCCAGTGGTACCGCAGCTACGGCAACGAACTTTGGGAGTTTGACGCCAATGGCTACATGCAAAAACGCTTTGCCAGCATTAACGATATGCCCATTGCCGAAACCGAGCGTACCTTATTTTAAGAGCAATGAGCGATAAGCAAAACACCCTTACCCTTATTGATCCTGCAAACGGCCACTTCCTGTTCAGGTGGTTTACATTTGATGATAACAGTCAGTTTAATTACCTGCGCCGTAATAATTATTATTCGGTGATATGGCTTAAGCAGGGCGCGGGTAAACTGAGGTCTGATTTTTCGGAATACGAGTTTACGGATAACGACCTACTGGCCTTCACCCCTTACCAACCATTTATGCTTACAGAAAACAAACCTGTAAGTGGCGTTTGCATCGAATTCCACCCCGATTTTTTCTGCATTCATAAACACGATAAAGAGGTTTCTTGCAGCGGGGTTTTGTTCAACAACATTTATCATCCGCCTTTTGTAAACATCGATAGCAATACGGCTGTGATACTCGATATGCTTCTTGGCCAGATCAAGGCCGAGATGGAGAACGAGGCAATGGCGCAATACGAGATCCTGATATCATACCTTAAAATATTCCTGATAACCGCATCCCGCTTAAAAGCAGCACAACAGGATGTACACGGGCAGGAAACCGACACCAAAATTTCTGTTTTACAAAATCTGAAGGAATCGATAGAGCTAAATTTTAAAACCAAACATACCGCCAGCGATTATGCCGACATGCTCAACATATCTGCAAAGGCCCTGGCCCGGATCACTAAAACACACTTCAATAAAACCATTAGTAACCTCATAGCGGAGCGGATTGTTATAGAAGCCAAACGTGAACTTTACCTTACCAATAAGCCCATTAAAGAAATAGCGTACCAATTAGGTTACGAGGATGAGTATTACTTCAGTCGGTTTTTCAAAACCAACGCCGATGTATCACCCCAACAATACCGCGATAAAGTAGGCTTTGCCAAAGCGGTGGTAAATGGCAAACTGATGATAAATTAGAGATAATTAGTTAGCCACAAAAAAACGGACCACCTTTCAGCGATCCGTTTCAGGTATAGATATAGGGGGCCTTTAATCAAATTTCCAGCGTACAAATGCTTCAATCGCAGCATACTCGGCAAGGCCGAGTTGGTTGTAAAGGCGGGCGGTTTCCTGGGTGCGGTCTTCTGCCCTAACCCAAAATTCGCGCGCGTCATCTCCCGGGAAAACAGGGATATCCTTTTGTGATTGATGTTTAAATATCGCCAAACGTTTTCGCAACACTTCCTGCGGTGAAAGCGGTACGGCCATCTCAATCTCGTGAATCTCAAACTCGTGCCATGCACCGCGGTACAGCCATATCCAGCAACCCTTCGCCCAGTCTTCTATCTGGCGAAGGCGGCTAAAGGCTTCGAGCATGATCTCAAAACAAATTTTGTGCGTACCATGCGGGTCGGCAAAATCACCCGCAGCGAAGATCTGGTGGGGTTTTACCTCCTGCAACAACTGCATGGTTTGTTGTACGTCATCCTCAAAAGATACGTTCTTATCTATCTTGCTGCGGTCGTAAAAGGGCAGGTCCATAAAGTGGATGCGTTGATCTTGTAAACCGGCCAACCTTGCTCCTGCAATAGCCTCACCCTTGCGGATCAACCCTTTTACCGTGCGGATCGCGTCGGTATCGCTTTGGTTGGGGCGTTTGGTTTTAAGGAAACCAACCATGCTTTTGTACAGCCCTTCCAGGTATGCAGCATCCTGCGATTGCGAACGGGCAAAGTCCATTGCAAATTCTACATAACGCAGCATTTCATCATCCCAAACGGCGGTATTGCCCGATGTTTGGTAGGCCACATGCACCTCGTGACCCTGGTCTGCCAGGCGGATGAAGGTACCTCCCATCGAGATCACGTCATCATCCGGGTGTGGCGAAAAAACGATTGAACGCTTTACAGCAGGGTTTGCACGCTCGGGGCGCTGACTGTCGTCAGCATTAAACTTACCACCCGGCCAACCGGTAATGGTGTGCTGTATATTGTTAAATATGCTGATATTGATGTTATAAACCGGGCCAAACTGGGTTGCCAGCTGCGCCATGCCGTTGGTGTTGTAATCGCTTTCGGTTAATTTAAGAATGGGTTTCCCCACTGTTTTTGCAAGCCATATCACTGCCTTTTTAATGAGCACATCATCCCAAATGCAATCCTTAACCAACCACGGAGTATCAAAACGGGTAAGCCCTACAGATGCATCGCGGTCGATCACAAATTCAACATTGTCTGAATTTTGCAGGTAGGTGGCAGGGATCTCCGGCGAGACCACACCCTCTATAGCTTTTTTAATGATGGATGCTTTTTTACCGTTCCAAGCCATCAGGATAATTTCGCGGGCCTTAAATATGGTACCTACACCCATGGTGATGGCTTTGGTGGGCACATTCTCTTTCCCACCAAAATCTTTGGAAGCGTCGCGGCGGGTAAGGTCATTTAAGGTAACCAATCGTGTACCCGAATTTGGCGCAGACCCAGGCTCGTTAAAACCGATGTGACCGGTACGGCCAATACCCAAGATCTGTATATCTATACCGCCGTAGTTGTTTATCTTTTGCTCGTAGGCAAGGCAAAACGGGGCAATGTCTTTCTCATCCAATGTGCCGTCGGGGATATTTACGTTCGCCATATCAATGTCTATATGGTCGAACAATTGCTCTTTCATGAACCGCACATAGCTTTGGTCAGAGTCCGGATGGATGGGGTAATATTCATCCAGGTTAAAGGTTACTACATTTTTAAAGCTTAGGCCTTCTTCTTTATGCAACCTGATCAATTCCTTATAAACTTTTATCGGCGATACACCGGTTGCCAGGCCCAGTACCGCTATTTTGCCTTCGGCCTGTTTCTGTTTGATGATGATGGCAATGCGCTTGGCAACATCAAGGCTTGCCCCGCTATCGGTGTCGTAGATCTTTACGGGTACTTTCTCGTAACGGGTTTCTTCTAATAAATTGAGTAGCATCTTTTGGGGTATATTTTATTTTGATTTGGGCATAGCAATTCCATTACCGTGCGGAGGCCTGCTTTTCAGCAGGCCCGCCGGTATGTGTTATGTTTTAAATTTTGTTTTTTTGTTAGAAGCCGCTATCGTCTAACGCGAACGTATTTTTGCGTTCTTTCCATTTGCCTTTTGTAAAATCGGGGAATGCCTGCGGGGCGTTACCTTCTTTAAGGGATTTTTCGGAAAGTGGTGTGATCACGCTCATGGTTAAAGAATCGTAAACGTCTATCGGGGTTTGTTTTTTCTGTTTTACAGCCTCAATAAAGCCGTTAAACACAAACCAGTCCATACCGCCGTGGCCTGCGCCTTCAGCAAATTTTTCATACTTTTTCCAAAGTGGGTGGTCGTATTTTTCGAACCATTCGCTGGCTTTGTCCCACTGGTCGTAGCTTTTTGATTTACCCTCAATGTAAACCGATTCGGCGACATCCATCCAGATCCCCTCGGTACCCTGTACCCTAAAGCCTAACGAATATGGCCTTGGCAAGTGCGTATCGTGGCTTAACATAACGGTTTCCCCGTTAGCGCAATTAAGCATGGTGGTGGTTACGTCGCCATTGTTAAATTTGATCTTTGAATTTTTATTACCCGGTGATACCTTGTCGATATATTTATTCAAACCAATTGATTTTGATGAGAACGATACCAGGTTGGTGAACCGGTTACCGCGGTTAATATCAATGTAGTTCATCACCGGCCCTGCGCCGTGTGTTGGGTAAATGTCGCCATCGCGGTCAACATTCCATTGGGTACGCCATTGGGCTTCGCCTACGGTGTTTGGGCCAAACTCGGCACCTTTGCCGCTAAAATTTTTACCATCGTTAAATAACACGCCACGTAAATCGTGCTGGTAACCACCCTCCAAATGTATCAGTTCGCCAAATACATTTTGGCGTGCCATATTCAGGGCGGCCATTACATCGCGGCGGTAACAAACGTTTTCCAGCGTCATGTAAGGCACCTTTGTTTCTTCGTGCACTTTTAAAATATCCCAGTGGTCTTTTTCGGTAATCCCGGCAATAACCTCGCAGCCAACATACTTGCCGGCACGCATGGCGTCAATAGCCTGGTCTTTATGAAACTGCCACGGGGTGGCAATTATAACGGCGTCAATATCTTTACGGTCCAGCAATTTTTTGTAGGCATCAAGGCCGCCTGTATATTCTGCAGGCAACTTCTTTTTGGCTTTTACAAATTGTGCGCGGCAGTACTTCAGGGAACTTTCCTGTATGTCGCAAATGGCTACTATCTCCACGTCATCGCGAAGCAAACCCTCACCTATATGGTTACGGCCACGCAAGCCTACACCAATATAACCCAACCTTACCTTACCTGCATTTTTTGCGAATAATAACCCTGAAGGCAAAATTGTTAAACCTGCCATTCCTACGGCACTGTTTGTAACAAATTGTCTGCGATCCATAATTTTTAGATTTTATTTATTGATAATTATAATTGTTCTTGTGATAAAGTTTTGGCCTTGCCCACTTTATGCCCGCTAATGGCGTAGTATAAAATGATGAGGTAAGCCGGGATCAAAATAATGTAACCATGGCTTGGGTTTAAGGCCTGCGCCAACGCCCCATAAGCCAACGGTACAATTGCCCCGCCTGCTATCCCCATAATTAATAACGACGACCCTATTTTGGTAAACCTGCCCAAACCCGACAATGCCATTGGCCAGATAGCCGGCCATACGAGCGAGTTTGCCAGGCCCAGTAATGCTATAGCCGCCACCGAAACATAGCCCGTTGTTAGTATCGCTACCGCGGACAAGACTAACCCTAATCCTGCCGATAGTTTCATGGCCTTTTCCTGGCTAAGGTATTTGGGGATGCAAAGGATGCCCACGCCGTAACCTACCAGCATAAAAATCAATGTCCCGGTAGTAAAGAATTTTGCCGTGCCTAATGCGATACCTTGCGTGTTACCATAATTGATAATGGTATCGCCTGCAATAACTTCAACACCTACATAAAAGAATAAGGTTAACACACCCAACAGCAAGTGCGGGAATTGTGTGATACTTGTTTTGCCGCTATTGCTGATCGCTGTATTTTCATCTTCCTGATCGGTATCAATTTCGGGCAGGCTGGAGTAGTAGATGATAACCGCCAGTATTACTAAAACAATAAAAATAACGATGTAAGGAGTAATAACGCGTGAGGCCAGCTCGTTCAATTCGGCATTTTTTACATCGGTTGCCATGGTGGCTAAACGTTCTTTAAACCCATCAACATTTTTTAAGGTGATGGCGCCAAGTACTATCGGTGCCAAAGCACCTGCTATCTTATTGCTGATACCCATTATGCTGATCCGTTTTGCAGCACTTTCCGGCGGGCCAAGTATGGTAATGTATGGGTTTGATGCGGTTTGTAGTAAGGCTAAGCCCGAGCCCTGTATAAACAGGCCCAATAGGAACAACCCATAAAAACGGGTCATAGCAGCGGGGATAAATATCAACGCGCCCACAGCAATTACGGCAAGCCCAACCGACATGCCTTTTTTGAAACCCGTAATTTTCAGGATCCAGGCCGATGGGATAGCCAGCACAAAATAGGAAATGTAAAAGGCGAAAGTCACCAAATATGCTTCAACAGTGGTAAGCTCGCAGGCCAGTTTCAGGTACGGTATCAAAACCGAATTTAACCAGGTGATGAACCCGAAGATAAAGAATAGCATCCCGATTATAAAAATGGGGCTGAGGGTTGTTTTTTTGTTACTTACTGCTGCTGTATCTGACATATATTGGGATTTGATTTTCTATTTTAAGACGCCCGCCTGCTAAAAGTTATCTCTTTAAAAAACCTGCTTAGGTGAAACTCGGGCTGCTGTGCCTCTATGTTGTTCCAGCATAAAAAGTGCGGTTCGGGCAGGCCATCGCCGCATTTAAAAAGGTTAACTTTTGCCTTGCTCTGTTCTAATGACAGTGCCGGATGAAACTTAAAGATCGTTTTTGGGATGCATAATGTAAGCTCCCACTGTATGTTACCTACCACGTTGCTTTTAACATGCGTTTGGTGCCGTATGGTTTTTAGCAAGTTTACGGGAATGAAAGTACGCCCGTTTTTGTGCTCCCCAAACTGTGCCCTGCTGGTGCCCATGCAATTAAATTCCAGATTATAGTAGCTGGCATCATCATTAAATGCGATGAAAAACTCCACACAGCTATCTTCAAACACCGGGTCGTTAAATTTACTGTATTCGGCTTTTAAAGTATGTTCGTTTACGTAATATTTAAGATAGATATCATCTGTACCATAAGCCAGTGCAAATGCAACCTCGGGCTGCTTATTACCTGCCGACCATGGTGCGTGCACAATAGGCCTCCGTTCGTGGGCATCCAACACCCTTGATATATCCTCCACCGTGCGCAGGTCATCAAAGCCATTAAGATACGGGATATTTACCGATATAGCTGCATCCATTAGTATTGCGCGGTTTTATAGCTGTCCATTTCGTTTATTATTACTTGATGCATCTGCGCGGCATTGGCGTCCAGCATTTTCACCAGCTGGAATTGCGCCCTGGCGCGTTGCAGGTTATGGCCGTCAAACTTTGTTTTGAAATAGGTATCGCCATTAATATGGTCTGTTAAGAAACGTACCGCCTGCATATAGGGTAAAAGCAATGCGCCTTTCATTAGCGAGTTTACTTCAGCATCTGTCAGGAATTTTGAGGCTTCTTTCAGGTAACCTTTTACATAGGCTTCAAACAGCGGCATGTTTAGCTGAATTTTGCTCAGATCTGCTTCGTCCTCGGTAGTGGTGTTGATTATAGTACGGATAGCGTCGCCAAAATCATAGGCTACAAAGCCATCCATTACAGTTTCAAGGTCTATCACGCATTGTGCTTCGTCGTTACTATCCAGCAGTACGTTATTAAATTTGGTATCGTTATGAATAACCCGTTTAGGCAATGCCGCCACCTGCTCCGGTTGCTGAAAGTACTGCATCCTTTCGGCGTATTTTTTAACTATCTCCAACTCGGCAGCGACTGATGCTACACGGCCGCATGCATCTTTAGCGATGGCCTCGTCCAGGTGCTGTAAACGTTTCTGGATGTTATGAAAATCGGGGATTACCTCAAACATCTCTCCTGCAGGGATATCCGATAACATGTGCTGAAACTTGCCAAAGGCCTTACCGCCTTCGTAAGCCTGTTTTTGCGTTTCTACAATATCATAACTTTTGGTATCGCTTAAAAAGTAAAACATGCGCCAGTAATCGCCGGCACTGTCACGGTAAAAAAAGCGGTTGTCATCGGTTGGTATTAAGGTCATCACCTCCTTCAGTGGGTCGCAATACCCATAGGCCTTTATTTTACTTTTAAGGTGCTCGGTAACCTTGCGCATGTTATCGGTAAGTTTTTCTACATCGGTAAATATCTTATGATTTATACGCTGCAACAGGTAGTCGGTGCCACCGGCGGTTACGTTCGTTAATTTGAATGTATCGTTAATATGCCCCGACCCATAAGCTTTTTGCGAACCCACATCTGCCGCACATTTAAAATGCGATACAACCTCAGCTATGTTTTTAGAACTTTGCACTATACTTTATAATTATGATGTATATATAGCCCCGCTTGCGCGGGGCTTTGTTAGTAAGGGTATTTTATTAATACGTTGACTCGTCTGCTCCTATATCCACTCTCGAGTTTACTATCCTGGCCGCTTTATCAATATCAAGTTCGCCGCTTTGTAGTACGTATGATGGTAAACCGGCATTAACACAAGCCGATGTATTGGTTAAATGCAGGTTAGGGCTTGGCAGCGTATTGGTTACAAATCCCGGGTTACCGTAAGTAGAATTAGCATCTAAACCGGTAGCCGTTTTAAAATCCTGCAGGGTATAATAACCCATGCCATTGTTACCACCCCAATCAAATGTGATATTGGTTGCTACGCCGGATAGGGTGTAATACTTATTGTAGTCGAAACTTAAAGCTGTTGAAGTATAGCCCAACAATACGATAGTGACAATGTTGCTGCGCGATTGAATGATGTTATTGATAAACTTAACGTTATTGGTATTCTGTAAGGCGATCTCGCTTCCGTAACCACCTTTCGAATAATTTTTAAATACAGTATTGTTGCTGATGGTTGAATTGATAACCTTGCTGTTTGGTTGGTTAGAACCTATTAATAAGCCGGCCTCGATACTGTTATAAATAAAGTTGCTGCGGATATTTATCCCTTCGGTGGTGTAGTTATTGTTTTCGCAACCGGCGCTGATACCTGCATAATTACCGTATACAGTGTTACCTTCTATATTTATCCATTTACCACCGTCAACATAAATACCGGCTGATGTTGCTATCGGCGAGATACAATTGTAAACGGTATTGTTTTTTACGTTCCCGTTGCGGGCATAGTTAACCGCGGCCGGTGCACCTGTCCAGGTGTAATTACCAGACATATCCATGCCTATGTTTTTAATATCGTGCACCTTGTTATTCTCTATCAGGAAATTCTCTACGTTACCGGTTAGGGTAAGGCCTTCGCTGTAGCCGGTGTTACAATTGAAGATCTCGTTACTGCCGATATAAATTTCGGAGTATGAAGTTGATGTAGAACCCACAATAATAAAAGGGCTTGCGTTATCGGTACTTGATGGTGTGGCGCTGCCATTTGTTGTCCAGCCGATGTTAGAGATCTTACAGTAGGTAACCTGTATATCGGTACCATTCCCTACTACGTAAATACCTTTGGCATTTGCCCGGGTATTGTTGGTAATATTAATATGGTCTATCCGGATATGGCTCCTGCTGGGGATAGCGAGCATCTCGTTCTGCGCGTTGTTGGTGGCGTTAACCCCATCTAAAGTTACCACGCTGCCGTTGTAGTTTGTTAGGGTAATAGGGGCCGCGCTTGATGCGCCTGAAGTTGGCCAGTAAAGTCTTTCTTTATAAGTACCCGCCAAAACGTAGATGTTGGCACCAACGCCATTGGTTGTTTTGTACAACGCCGCCTGGATGGTTTTTAAAGCGGTCGCGGTAGATGTACCAGCTGCCGCATCACTACCTGATGTACCGTTCACGTAGTAATTGGCTAACGCCGATGTGCGCAATTTTGACCCGGCTGCGGCATCTTGCGCGGGCAGGCTTTTCATTTCGTTGTTTTTGGAACATGATGCCAAGGTGATGGCAAACAATCCGATCAGGAATAAATTTTTCATAGTGTGTATGTTTTTTAAGTTGGTGTAATAACTATTTCATTAACTCAAACACAGGCAACCTGTCGGCTGCTACCTCTATCTCTATCTTCGCGGGGCCTTTTACGGTTTTCCCTAAATCATTCTTCCATTTTCCTTTTGGCAGGTACACCGTTTTTGTGGTACCGCTGGCCACTATTGGCGCCACCAAATATTTACTGCCCAGCATAAACTGGCCATTTACATCCGCCAGGCCCTGGTTAGGGAACTCGTACTCCATGCTACGGGCAATAGGCTCGCCTGTTTTGGCGGCTTGCTTTACCAGTTGCATAATGTATGGTGTGTATTTAGCACGTACATCTACCGCCTTTTTAACGGCTGCCAGGTTTTGTTTTGATAACACCCTCCATGGCGCTACCGAAAACTGCATCATTGGCATAAGTGCCGAGCATTGCGCCGAGCGCACCACCAGTTGTTCATCCAGTTTATCGCGGCCGATGAATGAACCGTATTCGCCGCCACCTATCATATCCGGGCAGGTAAACTGGTAGCCCAACAAGCCGGCCGTAGTTAGATCGGGGATCAGCTTTTGCAGGTCTTCCCAGTTATGTTTTTTATCGCGCAAGCGTTGTACTAATGGTTCGCCACCCATTTTCCACATAGCGCGGTATTCGTTCAGCGGGTAGTAAAGGCCTAATTCGCCCCAAAGCCTGCTGTGCTCGTTTGGTGTGGCTGGTTTAAATGACACCGCGTTGGGCGGGTAAAAATCAGCGTCGCCGGCGTCAAACTTAAAACCATCCAGGTGATAAGTATTTACCATATGATCTAAGCGGCCTTTGAACCATTTTATGGCATCTGGGTTGGTAAAGTCAAGCACAGAGCTGTATCCGTTCCACCAGGTAATTATGGCAGGCTCATCTGCGTCTTTTTCCGGATTCCCGGTTTTTACCTTGTTACCTAAAAGCAACAGCTTTTTCGCAAGTAACTCTCTGGCAACTTCGGTATCCGGCGACACAAAAGGGCTTACCCATAGCATCACTTTAAAGCCCATCCTATGCAGGGTATCAATCATAGCAGATGCATTGGTAAACCTGTCCGACCTGAAATCGAACCTGCCGTAATAATCAGCCCAGTTATCGTCTATCATGATCACTCCCGGCGGGAAACCATTGTCTATGATCGAGTGTGCATACTTTAAAATATCCTTTTGATTTTGGTTGTAAACCAGCTCGATCCAGGTATTGTATTGTGGCTTGCTGAACAACAGTATATCTGGCATTTTACCTTTTGAAGGGAAGAAACGCTTTGAAGCATTACTAAACGCCTCGCGCAAATTATTCCCTGCCGAATCTATGGTTACCGCACCTTTTGCGTTGCTTATTACAAGCGTGTTTTTTATTACTGTAAACTTAAAAGGCTCCTCACTCCAGATAAAACGGCCCTTGGTCGACACCAGCAATGGGGCGGCCTGGTTACCGCGTGTATCGGCAAACATATCGTAGCTATAGCCATCCTTAAAGGGTGCCAGGTGCGCTTCGTTAGTAGCGCCGCCAAACCATTTCTCTCCGTCTTTTATTCTGATGCTCGTTTGGGCGTGTAGCTGTGCACCGGCTGCGCAAAACATTATCGCTAACAAACATTTTTTAAAGGCCTTTATCATGTACAGTATGGTAGTTAGTTTACTTTAATGTTGTGGTTTAGCTTGTTGTAACCCGTAGCAGCTTCCCAGGTATCGTTATTAGCCAAACGGATGCTGAATTCGGGCTTTGCAGCGATGCTCGCGTACGCATCAGGCAGGCTCAACAACATTTCGTAATCGCCGGCAGCAAGATCTGCAGGGATCTTAACAGTTTCGGTAATTGTGTTATCGCCGCTGTACCATCTCCTTACATCGGTAGCCAGGTCAAATGATTTTACCTCGTTTGTTTTGGTGTTGCGCAGCAATAATTTAACTGTGCGTTTATTGTATGGTGAAGCATATCCTCTGTTTTTCACATTCAGGGTGATGTTCATATCAGTGCCTTTAACAACATTATCCGGCAATACGGCGCTTTGCAATACAAAACGGTAACCCAGGTTGCGTTTAATGTTATCCATACAACCGCCATCCTGCCAGTCGTTAGTAACATCGGTGTTGTAGTGCGCATTGATGAAGCTGTAGTGCAACGCTGCAAACTCCGCCTGGATCTTACCTGCCGGCTCGCAATCGTTGGTTGGGCTGTAGCCGTCAGAACAAGTTTCGCCGCCAACAACTACAAACTTGCTATCGGCTTTAAAATAATCTTTAAGCGTGTTTAAAGCTGCACCACCAGATTCACGTGGGCTTGACGAGTTACCATAATCAGTGTACGTACCAAAATCATCAACACTTGCCATAAAACAATCGTTATGGTAACCTAAGCGGGCAATATCGGTTTGGGTAAAAGCACCGCTTTCTGTTAATGGTGCAGATGTTAGCGGCGCGTTAACACCGTAAATGTAACGTTGCTTTAATTGCGGGTAACGCAACTGGATCATCCTATCGGCAGGTACGGCATCAAGCATGGCTTTGATAACTTCTATCCTGTCTTTCCAGTTCTGATCAAGCAATTTGCCTTGCGCTGCATTTGGGGAAGCATCGCCAAAAAAGTCGCTGTAGTATTGCTCGCCCCAGGTACCAATAAAGCCCAATTGCACACAGGCAACAACATCGGCATTATCATGCAATACAGGTTTTAGCTGCGCGATATGGTTTAGGATGATAGCCTTTGGTGCATCACCATAAAGCGGACATATAAACCCTTCGGGGCAATTACCCGGCTTTGCTGTCGCGGTGTAAACAAAGCGGGGAATCAGTTTAACACCCGCGGTACGTGCGGCTTCAAAATCCTTTTTAATGTTGGTGATAAAGTTTGCAGAGATGGCGGTATTAACCACATCATCCAATATATAGTACCTGAACACCAAAGTACTTGCTACCTGGTAGTTTGCCGATTGTATGGATTGCGGCGACCGATAGCCTTTCAACTCGTCGGCTGTTAATACCGTGTAGTTGCTGGAGTGCACCTCTGAGTAGCGGTAAAAACCACGCTCGGGGTTGGGAAAATCTTCGGCACTTTCCGTGTACGTAACGTTTGCTTTTTCAATTGTTACCAGGTTGGCTTCTTTATCCTTACACGATGAAGAAAGCAGCACGGCAGCTAAACAAGTGCCCAGGGCGTAGCCTGTAATTTTTTTGATCATGACAATATTTTTTAAATAGAGGTTTGTTATAGTTTAAAAAAGATCTTTCGGGTATAAAGCCAGTAGCATAAGCCCCACTCTAAAATAAGCGCGGCTATGGCCGATATTAAGGCCGCTATACTTAGCGGTACGTTTAAGAACATGTGTAACATATCGCCGGTAAAAACGGCTACTTTGGCGTTTACCCATTGCACACCCACCGTTTCGAAGAACAGGTAAATGAATATTGCGTTCATACCTACCACGGTAAAAACCCGGGCGTATTTGATATTTTGTTTTACATCAACCAGCCAGTAAACCGCGGCCAATATCAGCAGAACCCATCCTACCGATGCAAATGCGAATGAACTTGTGCTGATACGTTTGATGATAGGCGTTACGCCCGTCCAATCCATCCCAAAGCCGATTGCCAACGCGAGGATGCCTGCTATTACCAATACCTTTATTTTGTAGCTAATGGTTTTGTTAGAGATAAGCAGCTTGCCTGCTAAAACGCCCCAAATGGTATGCGCCGCTGTCGGGATGCAATTAATGGTTACCCATCCGTCGCTATTTATTTTACCCATTAGCAGGGTATCAACATATGCCCCAAAGTTTTTGCCTTCTGCAAATGGCTGGTCAAACCCCGGCATCAGTACCGTGCGGTACAATACTTCGGTTAAGATGAGCAGGCCCATGGTGAACACAAACTGCCAGGTGTATGACCTGTCTATTATCAGGTAAGCTACGATGGTAGTGAACGATAACTGTGTTAATACATTCCAAAGCTCCCAAACGGGCTTGCCCGCGTAAAAACAATGCAAGGCAACACCGCATATAAAAAGCTTTAGACTACGGATAAGCACATGTTTAAGGTTGTGCCCCCAGCTTTCGCCTTTTGCCAGTTTACGGCTGTAAGAAATATACATCGCAGCGCCCGCCATGAACATAAACGCGGGCTGCACTAAATCCCAGAAACGCAGCCCGTGCCACGGATGGTGAAAGAATTGGGTGATCAACCCACCCATAGGCTGTGCAGGATCGATATGCCTTATTGCTTCGTAAAGCGCGCAGCTTTCGCCGCAAAGCAGTATCATGATCATGCCGCGCATAACGTCTAAGGACACTAAACGCCCATTAGCCAATTGATCAGCATTCAAATTATTCACCATAAAACGCTTTGATATATATTCTTATTTACAGCCTCAACTAACCAATTATTAACCTTATTCGCTCATGTCTAAGAAAAAGCTTGAGGTGCCCGTATCAGGCGCGCTTCCATATAGTACCGAGTAATCACTTTTGGTGATCTGGATAGCTAAGCGCGTACCTGAACCGGTTAAGCCTTTTAGCTTGCCGCGGGCGATACGCATTTCAAACTTAGTTATGCCATTGGCTTCCTGTATAGTACCAACCGTTACTGCTTCGGCAATTGATTGTGGAGCAAAGGCAAAGGCATTTTGATCGGTGCTGTTGTGGTAAAATATATCTATACCGTTGGTAAGCAACTGACCTTCCAATAATACATCATAACCACCATCGGGCCAGTTACCGGTAAGCAGGCCCGTTGCAGGATTGTTATCAGAGTCGATATAAAAATCGAAGATATCTGCATCAGATTTTTTCCTTGCCATTTCTATATATGCGTAAACGTAGTTACCATCATAATCAAACTTAACCGCGTTGAAAACACCTTTATTGGGGCCTAAGGTTATAACGTCTTTAGTAACGGCATCCCAGTCGGCAAGCGAATTATCGTTTATTTTTACCGGAGACACCTTTGCGATACGCAGGACGGTAGAAGCATCAACACTTTTACCATTTACTGATGCAGTTAGCGTAGGTACGTATTTACCTTTACCCGGGTAAATATGGGTTGGTTTTGCTTCCGTAGATGAGGTACCATCACCAAAATCCCATTTATAATCTGTTACACCTTCGGTTTTTACTGTAAAGGTTGCTGTAGCCCCGTCAACCGCTACATCATAAAGCAAGTCGGTTTTAGGGGTGTAGTTATCTTTTTTACAAGAGCTGAATATTGAACTTGCCACGGCTACCGACAGCATGAACATATAAGCTTTTAAATTTTTCATATCAATTGTATGTTAATGTGTGATATTAAATTATGGGTTTTGTGTTGCCAAAGGGTTGCTCAGCGTTTCATCAACAGGGATGTAGTATATGGTACGCGGGCTTGTGTACGGCACCGTAAGGTTAGGGTAACCTGTAGGGGTTTTAGACAAGTCAACGTCGCTTTCTTTTAAACCTGCAATGTGGTAACCCCAGTACGCTTTGTTTAAAGTGCGTTTGTTGCGGAACACATCGTAAGTACGGTGGCCTTCAAATGCCATCTCGATACGCTTTTCATCTAATACAACGTCTAAAGCAGATTTGCCTGCTGGTACAACTTTGTTGTAAAGCGACGCTTCTAATCCACGGTTTTTGCGGATCATGTCCACATCGTCAAGTGATGCTGCGGTTGCGCCGGTTTTAGCCTCAGCTTCGGCGCGGATCAGGTACATCTCTGCAAGCCTGAACATAATTGGCGAGCTTAAATTGGGCAGCCCTCCCTGGAACGAGAATTTGCTAACATAATAAACCTCGATACCATTCCTTTTTTGAACGTTGCCGCTACCATCTTTTGACGGAACAATGTATGACCAGCGCACATCCTCGGGATGGGCAGACATTAAGCCACGTAATGATGATGACGCGAATTCTTCGCCCCAGCCCGAGTTACCGTCCGAGTAGATCATTGATGCGATAGAACCAAACTTGCCGTAATCATCTACTTGGGTAAACGCTACGCAAAAAATGGTTTCGCTTGCTGTTTGCGAGTTGGCAAACATGGTTGGGAAAGTCGCCTTTGTAGCTAAGGTGTATTTACCAGAGTTAATTACTTTGTTAGCATAGTCCATTGCTTTGGCGTTATCTTCTTTATAAAGGTTAACCCGTGCAAGTAACGACCATGCCGCCGCTTGCGAAGCATATTGTACACCGCGCGGCGCGGTCATTAAACCTGCAGCTTTTTCAGCATCGGCCAATACCGAATCATAAACTTCTTTAACGGTAGAGCGTGCTTTTTTTGATGGATCTGTTAAGTTGGTACGCAATATAACGCCCGGCGAATTTGGATCTGTTGTATAGGCTTTGCCAAACACCCTCACCAGGTTAAAGTGGCAAAATGCGCGTAAGAAGTAACACTCGCCCAATAGTTGGTTGGTTGTTGCATCTGTCTTACCAGATTTTTCTACCGCGGCAATTACGGTGTTAACACCGGTGATGATCTTATAAGAAACATACCAGAAGTAACGGGTGTTACCCTGCGCCGGCGAATGGTCCAGGCTAAAGCTATAATACAATGGGTCGGTTGTTACCTGGCCGCAAGCAAGGTCATCACTGGCAAAGTCGCTCAGGTGATAAAATTGGCGCAGGTACATATTATTGGCATCTACCGAACCATTAAATTCAACATGGTCTTTTAATAGCGCGTATGCGCCATTTAAAGCGTTAGTTAAACCATCTGTTGTGGTAACAAGCGTGCCGGTGCTAATAGCATCGCTTGGATTTACATCCAGGTTTTTACAGCTGCTTGCTGCAATAACCATTAGGGTAACAAAGGTGAATATTTTCTTTTTCATATACTTAAATTTTAATAGGCCGGGGCCTGCTTAAAAGTTGAAATTAAGGGTTAATAAATACTGGCGGTTGTTTGGATACTTAAATTCTGATATACCCGGCATTGCAAAACTGCCCGGTGTAATGGTAGTTTGCGGATCCTGACCTAAAAATTTGGAGAATGTGGCAACGTTATCGGCAGTTACACCAACGCTTACACCTTTCATCGCAATTTTGTTAGCCCACGCGTTTGGCAGGGTGTACGAGAAAGCTATGTTCCTTATAGTGAAATAGCTGCCATCTTTTAAGTAACGGGTTGATGTTTCTGTAGAGTTGGCATTATTTTGCGGGCTCGGCTCGGTAGCTTGGGTATCGCCAGGGCCTGTCCAAACCTTAGCGCCATCAGGTAATTTTATCTGGTTGTAATATGGCTCATGTCCATCATTCATCATATACCTTAAGTTATTGCTAAACACTTTGTTACCTACACTAAAATATGTACTTACACGCAAGTTGAAGTTTTGATACCTAAAACTGTTGTTAAAACCACCCTGAAATTTAGGCAATGCCGAACCAACTTCCTGGATGGTAGCTTCTGCATAGTTTAAGGTCCGTTCTTTAGCAACAGCATTACCATCGGTATTGTAGATCACCTTCTCCCAGGTTGGCGCGCCTGTTTGTGCATCAACACCTGTCCATTTTTTCATGTAAAACTCAAATAAGTTACCGCCGTTGCGATAGATCTGCGATACATTACTTGTGCTTGAGCTGGTTTTGATAATATCTGCAGGGAAGCCATCAAGTGTATTTTTATTAAAGTTGATTGTAAAATCAGTAGTCCATTCAAAGTTTTTGCTTTTTACGTTGGTTGAGTTAATGCCAAGCTCGATACCCTTATTGATAACCTTACCGGCGTTTTCCCATTTAGTTTCGAAACCAACCGAAAGCGGTTGCGATACCTGTAGCAACAGGTCTTTAGTATCGTTACGGTAAACATCAACAGTTAAGTTAACGCGTTTAAATAAACCGATATCGATACCGGCATTTATCTGTTGTTTGCTCTCCCAGGTAAGGTTAGGGCTCTCCAACTGGTAAGGTATTGCACCTACAAGTCCATTATACTGGGTTGTTAATGAATATAAGCCCAGGAAACGCGATGCACCAATATCCTGTGTACCGGTGATACCGAAGCTACCACGCAACTTTAAATTGTTGATAACACTGTTACCCGCAAGAAACTCCTCGCTGCTGGCTAACCATGCTGCCGATACCGATGGGAAACCACCATAATGTTTGCTTGGTGCAAAGTTTGATGACCCATCGTACCTGTAAGATCCTGATAGGAAATATTTATCTTTATAACTGTAGTTAACTTGTGAGATCAATGATTGCAAAAGATATTTACTGTTAGCACCGTTTACAAGCTGGTTGTTTGATACTACATTAAGTACATCTAAACCTTCGGGCAAACCTTTACCAGAACCACCTGAGTACTCGCTTTTGCTGCTTTCGAACGCGCCACCAACAAACCCGCTGATGTTATGATCGCCAAGCCTGAAATCAAATTTGAATAACTGGTTACTGATAAGGCCATAGTTAAGCGTGTTTAACTCATCAAGGTAACCTGTACCGTGGTAAGTACCTGCTGCTAAAGGCGACACAAAATTCCTGCCTTTGTCAAATGATGCTGCTACCCTGTTTGTACTGGCGAATGTTAACCAGTTGGTGATGCGATAATTGATACCCAGATCGTAGTTAATATTAAACCCTTTGTAAGAGTGATCTGAATTTTGCACGGTGTTGATAGGGTTTATTTTATCCCTCGACCACCACTTGAATGTAGAATTACCATCTACATAAACCGGGTTACCCGCCGCATCGTATGGGTTATCCCAAGGTAAATTTAGGAATGAGTAATAAACGTCCATACCATCGTAGCTTTTACCCTGCGATGCACTTAAGTTAATATTGTTGGTTACATCAAGCTTTTTTGAGAAATGGTAGGTTGAGTTACCACGTAAGTTAACACGCTCAAAATCGGTGTTAATGAATGTGCCCTTTTCCCTATAGTATGATGCGCCCACATAATAGTCGTTCTTTTCTGTTTTGCCACTGGCGGATAGGTAGAAATTATATACAGGGGCTTTTTTAAATGATTCTTTAGACCAGTTGTAATCCTGGTTACGCAATGCTAATGGGCGCTCCGCGTAAAATTTCGCCAAATCGATCTTGTAAGAGTTATCAGGGGCGCCTACAATGTAATCGCGGTAAAACTCTTTCTGATAATCATAAAGTTCATTGCTGTTCATCAGGTCCATTTTACCAAAATCGGCAGTCCTGAAACCAGTTGAAACTTTTGCCTCAAACCTGGTTTCGCCTTGCTTAGCAGTTTTAGTTGTTACGATGATAACACCCGCGTTTGCCTGCGAACCATAAAGTGCTGTTGCGCCTGCATCCTTTAATACGGTAATGCTTTCCACGTCGTTAGGGTCGTAATTACCACCAATAATACCATCAACCACAAATAGCGGGCTTTGATTAGCATTTACTGACGATACACCACGCAGCCTTATTTCGGCTACCGCACCCGGCGCGCCAGAGCTGTTTACAACTTGCAAACCGGCAACCTTACCTTGCAGCATGGTACCTATGTCATTCGCGGTAACGTCCTTAAGTTTAGCGGCCGATACCACGGTAACCGCGCTGGTTAATTCGTTTTGCTTTTTGCTGGTGTAACCTACTACTACAACATCATTAAGTTGTTGCACATCCTCGGTTAGTTGTACCTGGATGTTGGTTTGGCCACCGGTTACCGCTACCTCTTTTGGGAGGTAGCCTACAAAGCGTACAACTAATGTTGCTTTGCCCGCCGGCACATTTACAGAGAAGTCTCCGTTTACGTTTGTCATGGCGCCGGTGGATGTACCTTTAACCGAAACGGTTACGCCGGCCATAGGCTGTTTGTCCAGCACCGATACTACATGCCCCGTTACAGGCAAAGTTTGCGAGAAACCCTGCATGCAGAACATTAGTGCGAAAGAACAGATAAGTAAAATTTTCCTGGTCATATTCTGTGAGTTAGTTTAAATAGTTTAGCATAGTTTGTTGGTTATTGTAAAAGTGATGTAAAATTATTGTTAACGAAAGGGTGCGGCAGAACGGTAAAGTGCAAACTTAGTTACGCAACCGTTTGCGTGAGTTACGCAACCGTTTGCGCTATTTTACGCAACCGTTTGCGTAAAATTCACTTATGTGCTGATTAGCAGATTATTATTGGCTTAAAAAGGGCAATAACACCATTTAATATTTGGTTAACACAAAAAGGAGGGTTAATTATTTGGCAGAAGAGTAATCTATCATCTCCGAATCGATGATGTGTTGCAATAACGGCAACTCTGAGGCGTTGGGCTGCATTGCATTATTTATCAACTCGAAAAGGAAACCCGCGGCCATCGAAGATTGCTTGTTTGCGAATTGCTCTATTGACCCTAAAGGCACGCTATCCATATACTCCCAAATAGGCAGGTTGGCAAAACTAATAAAGCTGATATCTTTATTCACTACAAGGCCGGCCGCTTTTACTGCGGCAATGCAATCCAGCAAAACATAATCGTTAAATACAATAACGGCGGTGGGCGGTTCTTCTAAACCAAGCAGTTTATCTATCGCCTTAACATTATCGGCTTTGGCGAGCGTGGTAGATACAATAATGTCCTGATCCATCGGCAGGCTATTCTCTTTCAAACAACGGAAATAGATCTCCAGCCTTTGCAGCGTAGCCGCCAGTTTAGCGGGGCCATTAATTAAGCCGATGCGGCTATGACCAATACCAACCAGTTTGGTGATGGCCTGCAACATGCCCGATACCAGGTTACAGGCTACGTAGTTTATATCTTTGCGGTTAGGTACCCTGTCAAAAAACACCACAGGGATGTTGTATTTCTTCAGGCTGTCGAAATGTTCGTAAGTGGAAGTTTCTTTGGTAAGCGATACCAGGACGCCATCTACCCGGTGGTCTTTCATGTTCTCCACTATTTTTTTCTCGCGCTCAAAGTTATCAAGCGATTGCCCGATAATAACGTTGTAGTTACTGGCTTCGGCGGCATCCTCTACACCGGTTAGCGCGGCCGAGAAAAATGGTTCAGAAAGATCAGGGATAATAACACCTATAGTATAGGTTTTACGCTCCTTAAAGTAGATGGCCATTTTATTGGCCTCGTACCCAAGTTCCTTCGCTACTTTGTGTACCCGCATAGTAGTTACCAAACCAATACTCGGATGATCGTGCAGCGCCCGCGATACGGTAGATGCAGATACATTGAGCCGCTTGGCTATCTCTTTAATAGTAGGTAACTTATTGTTCGACATGTGTTGCTGGTGGAGCAGTACTTATTGGCTAAAGTACTATATTAATTGTAAAGCTAACAATTTACCGGTTTGCTGAAAGGATAAAGGAGATGTTAACCGCCTGGTCTTTACATCAACATGGGGGTGCGTTGCGATAATATAGCACTGCCCTATTGCTACCGCTTTTTACGGCCACAATTAATGGCGGGTTACCCTACTCATCTTAGCATTTATATTAATGCCTTTTTTACACTAACAAAAAAGCGGGCTGCCTTTAGGGCAGCCCGCTAATTATATATTATTTATAATTACTTAATCTTTAATACACCTTATAGATAGGCCATCTGCTTTGGGCTTATCTGCAAAATCAAAATATCCCTTAACGTAAAAATCAATATTTTTGGCAGCAGTACTACTTTTTTCGGTAGCTGTCCACCAATAAGCCCAATAGCCAAAATTAGCAAACTCCCCCTCAACAACAAACACTCTCCCGCCGCCGCCTAAGGCTGTAAAACCGGTTTCGTTAGTGCCTATATCTGCCGCCCAGTGTTTGGTGCCTTTCTCACGCATCTTTATACCAGTTTCGCGCGAGTTGCCTACATTCTGATAAAGTATCCGCCATTCGTTTTCTGTAGGTATATGCCATCCTTTAGGCGCCAACTGGTGTGTGTTAGTAATTGCATACCAATTATAAAGCAAGCCATAAACGCTACCATTACTTTTATCGTTTTTATAATCACACCAAGCACCGTTGAGGGTGTTTCGCCATCCTTTTTCATCGGTTATATTAGGTAGCCCCGCACCATCCCTGTAATGGGTAACTTTCAAGTTTTCTGCCATCCAGGTTTGTTTGCCAATTTTTACCGTTTTGTAAACATTGCCGTCAACATCCGTCATGCTGCCATATACCGGCGGCGGCGGTGTAACTGTCAAAGTTGCTGTTGCCGCGCCTGCGGAATAGTTACCTGCAGCGGCTTGCTCTGCCTTTATCTCGGCCACACCTGCACCTTTGATAGTAACTTTATCGCCGCTTACTGTTGCTACAGTAATATCACTACTTGTGTAGATAAAAGCGCCTTTGCTGTTACTTGTTGGCTTTGTTAAAACAAAGGGTGCATCGGTAGTAAGTTTTGCCGATATAGTAAAGCCTGTTATTGTAGGCTTTACTGCACTAACAGTTAGTGTGGCTGTTGCTACGCCAATGCCATAGTTACCCGCAGCGGCCTGTTCTGCCCGTATTTGGGTGGTACCCGCACCTTTTATGGTGATTTTGTTGCCGCTTACCGTTGCTACAGCGGCGTTACTGCTCTCGTAAGTAAAGTTACCGGCACTGTTGCTTTTAGGTGCTGTTATAACAAAAGGGGCATCGGTAGTAAGTTTTGCCCCAATAGTAAAGCCTGTTATGGAAGACCGCGTGGTATTTACATCTAATGTTGCGGTGATAAATGCCGCGGTAAATTTATCTGATGCTTCTTGCGAAGCGGTTATTATGGTGCTGCCCACACCTGTAATTTTTATGGTTGACCCATTTACCGTTGCTACACTTGCATCGCTACTTTTATAAGTTATGGGTGAAGTGCTGTTAGTTTGCGGTGGCGTGATTGCAAACGGAACATCTTCAAACATTTTGTGAGGCACGGCAAAATTGGTCATTACCGTTGTTTGCTGTTTGTACTCAATGCTTTTGGTGCAGGCAACAATTATAAAACAAATAGATGTCAGTGAAATTATTTTGTAAAATCGTTTCATCAAATATATTATAATGCCTATATATCAATGTTTTAAGGCTGCCCAAAGATAATTTTTTATCGCCACATCTTTCGGCGGGCAATAACATATTATCTGCGTAATAAAAAGCCCTTAGCAAATAGCTAAAGGCTCTCAAAAGGGCTTTAATTCATCATTATAACGATTCCACAAACGCGACAAGGGCGGCGCGCTCAATCTTCGACATATTGTTCACTTTGTTCTTGGCTGATAGCGCTTCGCCGCCATGCCACATAATGGCTTCGGTTAGGTTACGCGCGCGGCCGTCATGTAAAAAGTTTGTGTGCCCGTTCACTTTTTGGGTAAGGCCGATGCCCCATAATGGTGCTGTGCGCCACTCGGTACCTGTCGCTAAAAAATCGGGGCGGTTATCGGCAAGGCCGGTGCCAAGATCATGCAACAGCAGATCGGTAAACGGATGGATGAGTTGGTTACTTACCTGCGGCAGGCTAACATCCACCCCGGTACGCATATCCGCCTTGTGGCATTTAATACATCCGGCAGAGATAAATAAGCCTTTGCCCTGCACTACTTGCGCATCGGTAACGCTGCGGCGAACAGGTACTGCCAGGGTGCGCACATAAAATTGTACGCTGTGTAAAAGGCTATCCGTCAATTCGTATGTTTTGCTGTTAGGGTCGCTGTCAAATTGGGTTTGGCCATCGCTGCTTTCTTTAGGGAATATAAAATTGGTGATACCAATATCGCCATTGTAAGCCGCGCCTACCTGCTGTAACAAGCTTGGCTGATTTGCCTTCCAACCAAAACGACCCAATACCTTTTGGCTTTTAAGCACATCCCAAACCATATTGGCTTTACCACTTATGCCATCGCCGTCTTTATCGCCAGGGTCGGCATTGCCAAGGATGGTGTTATCGGTAATGGCCTCTAATAAGCCTAAGCCAAATACCGGCGCTGCCACACGTGGCGATAACATAACGTTACCCGGCATGGTAGTGTACAGGCTATTAAAAGTATAAGTAGGCGCCCTTAACGAATACGTGCTGCCATCGGCAAACTTATAAACGGTTTCTGTATAGGTGATGGCTACATCCCCTTCGCGTTGTTTGTTTAACAAGGAACGGGTTTGCAACTGATCGCCGTAGCCGGGGACAGGCACCGGGTTACCGTGCTCGCCCTCGCCGGGGATGCTTAGCCTGAACAGCATATTTGCCGCCGACTCGCCCAAACCGGGTACTTTACCGCGCCCGTCAGATACGTGGCACGACCCGCAGGATACGTTATTAAATATTGGCCCTAACCCCGGGTTTAACGGGGCTGGTGCCGATACAAATGTCGCGTTAAACTGCCCGTCGCCAATTTCGTGGATCCGTAAAAGGTGCCCCGGCAGGGATGAAAAAGCATGCGAAAATGCACCGCTTCCCTGGTCAAACGCGGTTTGGCTACCGCCGCTTAACCACTCACTATCCGGGTTCTCACTGGCTTGGATACTATCAGCTTTCCTGCACGCCACCTGCAAAGCAACCATCGTAGCAAGAATAAATAATACAGCTATAGTAGTTTTTCTCATGTTGGATGCTATCCTATTCCTATAAGTTATTTGGTGTATTGTACCAAAAATGGTTTTAATTTCTCGTCGATAACGGTGGCAAGTTCGCCAACCTTGGTCATCGCGTTTTGCACTTTAGATTGTTCAGATATTATCGCTTCGCCAAAAGGCTTATCAATTGCCTGTAAAGCAGCAATGGCAGCAGCATGCTTGCTCTTGATCTCGCTATCTAACGATAGGTTGTTAGCACGAACAATATCTTCAACACCTTTACCATCAGCAGTAAAATTGCCCTGGTAAATAACCATTATACCCTTGATGTTGTTGGTAAAGTCGGTAATAGAGTTTTTAGCGAAAGGGCTTTCTTCTAAAGATGGATTTTGCGCGTCAAACGGTTCTTTTATCTTAGCGTCGCCTACTTCGCCCGCAATACCACTCATGGCATCAGCAATTTGTACAAAAGCAGCCTGTTGTGTAGTAAACTCGTTAGACCCACTACCGGCTTTAGCCAATTGGTCTTTGTAACCGCTTGTCCATACATCTCTTACTTCCAGGCTTAGTTTTACAAGGTTTTGGGTAAGGGCGGCTAAAAATTCCTTTTCGCGCGGTTTTAGTTGCGCGGCTGTTTTGGTACCGTTTTGGCCCCAAAGGATAAACTCAATCGGGTGGAAACCTTTTAACGCATCATCAAGGCCATCTACATAAGCCTCGTTAAGCACATCTGTTCCGTTTATTATAGTGTTAAGAGCATTAAAATCTACCGGCCATGTATCGATACGCGGATCGATATTATTTGATTCTACCGGGCCAAACAACCAGGCCTCAGTTTGCTCCCATGTGGTACGGATGGCTTTCCATTTTGTACGGGCCGTTGCCAGGTTGGCATCAGTTGGGGTAGTGTTTAAAGCAGTGACCGCAATTTGCAGCTCCTGTGTTTTTGCATACATATCTTCGTACGATGCTGCACAAACGTTTGCAGATATATTAGCCAATACTTCTGTTTTAAGTGTAGCCGAATCTGTGTTGTTATCAGTCGGGGCGTTCTTTGAACATGATAAGCCAAGTAAGGTAAGCGGCAATACCAGCGCAAGCGTTTTTTTGATAGATGTATTCATATATATTTAACTTAAGTGGATGATGATTTGATTATTGATAACCTCTGTTTGATAGGTTTTTAACGAGCGCAGGGCGGGCTCTTTAACAACTTTCCCATCCAGGTCGAAAATACTGCCATGGGCGCTGCAAAATATTTTATTGGCGGCCGGCGTAAGGCCAACACCTTCGTGTGTGCACCTTAAATAAAGCGCTTTGTAACCCTCGCCATTTTTTATCAGCAGGATATCATATTCTAATTGTTTGGCACGTACTACCACCATATTGCCTGCAGTAAAGCTGTTTGTAGCTACCTCCACTGTACCTGCACTTGCGCCGGTTGCTTTAACCATTGGCAATGGCGTTGAGCACGACTCCAGCATGGAGACGCCCGAAGCCGCTAAAACACACGCCGCACATCCCGATTTTATAAAGCTTCTCCTGCTGCTCATATCTTTCTATTTAGAAATTGTAGGCTACACCCAAATTTACAAAGCCATTGTTTTTAAAATACGGTACCTGCTGCGGGAACGGCGTTACAACAAGCGCCTGGTTAAAGTCGCCGGTACTGCGGTGCACGTAATCGCCTTTTATGGCTATACCCCTAATGGGTTTGTAAGTGAACCCGGCTACGATATAATGTTTTTCGTTCGCCTTATTCTCTAATCCGTTAGATGGGATCTTCCCGTTTAAGTTTACATACTCGTAACGGCCAAAAAGGATAAATGCCTTCTCGCCTTTGTAGGTTGGATAAAGCAGGTCATAACCTACTTCGGCATAGCCACCGTACATGGTTTGGGGGGTGTTATTTGCAAATGCCCTGTTAATGGCATCGGCATTTTTTATATTGACGATGGTACCAATAGCGCGTACCGTAATACCGGATTTTGAGTATTGCACGTTCATCTCGCCCAAACTTACCGGGTTACCAAAAGCACCTGAGCTTAGTTGTAAACTATCCGCCACACGCTGTTCTTTAGCGGTCGATCCACCATAATAGCCCGACGCCTGGATCCTGAAATCGTTTATGTAATATAACAGGGATGCGTTAATACCAAGGTTCATCCCGTTAGTGGCCTGGCCAAGCTGCCTGCCATCCCCAATACCATTGGCACTGCTAAAACCTTGGGAATTTAAACCGTTAGTTAAGGATACGCTATAATTGAGACCAGGGATCTGAGTGAATTGCCCGTAAAGGCCCACACCTACTTCGCGCCAGGTTGAAGGGATTATTTGCTCTTCCAAAAATGGCCTGTCTACACCATTAAAGGTGGTTGGCAAGTGGTTCTCGTTTATAAAACCCACCCTCGGTACAAATAAACCGGCCACTAAATACGTGTTAGGGTTTAAGTTGAATTTCAGGAACGCCTGCTCCATAGAAATTTCACCAAGGCCGCTGCTGGTGCCTCCGTTAGCTACTAAGGCATCTTCAACTTCAAGCTCGGTAAACAGGGAAATTTTATTGTTGAATTTATGGCCTAAAAACAAAACTACACGCTTTAGGCTGGCTTCTGCGCTTTTGCGCTTGGTATCGATGCTATACTTAGCTTCGCCGTAACCTGATATAACGGTTGCCTGTTGTTTGTATATCAACCCGGCCGAAAGTGAATCTTCCTGAGTTAAAACCTGTGCCGATACTTTGCCTGCGTAACACACCGTTATTAAAAATATAATGAAAGTAAATTTCTTTAATTGCATAGCGTTTATTTGGCCCCAAATATAATTCTTATTTGGATTAATTCTAATTAAAAATAACACAGCAATTAAAAATTGATTGCGATTGCCATATCGCTATTCATTTTATACATTAGTAACTCATTAAAAACATGCATGAAATACCTTCTTTATCTTTTAATATTAATAAGCACTAACAGCATTGCACAGGACTATAAGACGCAGCTTGCCGCGCATCGGGAGAGCTACAAAAACGACTTTGTTACCGATAATCATGCGCCCCTGAAGAAAGCAGACCTTGTTAACCTGCAGTTTTTTGATGCGGACAGCACCTATCGTGTTAATGCTGTTGCAGAGGTATTAACCAATCAACCTACTTTTCAAATCTCGACGTTTGATGGCGCAAGGCAGGCCTATGTAAAATATGCCCTGGTAAAATTTGCGCTGGGAAGCAAGCCTTATCAACTTTATATCTATAAAAACGTGTCGTTTGCAAACGTACCTTCGTTGATTGATTATTTGTTTTTACCCTTTACTGATGATACCAATAACGCCGAAACTTATGGTGGCGGCCGCTACATTGATCTTCAAACAGGCGATATAAAAGACGGGCACGTAACTATTGATTTCAACAAAGCCTACAACCCCTACTGCGCCTACAGCGATGGTTACCAATGCCCCATGCCTCCCGAAGAAAATAATTTAAAGCTAAAGGTTGAGGCAGGTGAAAAAAAGTTTACAGGGGAGAAAAAGCATCGCCAATAGGCCAAATATTAATTTATGAATAGTTTGGCAAATTTGTAAATTGCGTAGGTAAACCAATTATAGATTTTTTTTCCTTATCATGCAAAACCCTGTTAAAGTATGGCGTGTGCTTTTTGCGCTGTCCATCGTTGCCATTGCTATACAACAAGTTGTGTTTTCAACCTTTATGCCGGTCATTATTCCCTGGCCTGCAGATATCGCAACTTCAAAGCTTGCCGTTTGGGTGGGCAGCGTTGTACTGGCAACTATAGCAGTATTCGTTATGGTTGATAACAAGGCACGGCCTGCCGCTATTTATCTGGGGTTGCTGTTCCTGCTATTACTCGTCATATTCCATATACCAAATCAATTTTTAACCACGCCCAAATTCTTGGGTAGCTGGGCCAACAGCCTTAAAATATTTGCGCTAAGCGGGTGTGGCTTTATTATAGCATCGGCATTACCGCAGGGCAATTACACCACCGGGTTTGAGGGCATCTTACCTGCAGGTAAATATTTCCTGGCTATAACCATGCTGGTATTTGGTGTAGAACATTTTGTGTATGCCGATTTTGTGAAAAACCTGGTACCTAAAGGCCTGCCCGGCCACCAGTTCTGGACTTATCTTACGGGAACAGCACTTATTGCCGCTGGGCTTGGCATTATATTAAACATCAAACGCAGGCTTGCAGCGCAGTTGCTTGGTATTATGGTCATGATCTGGTTTGTGATGCTCCACATTCCCCGCGCCATGGCCGATCCGCACAACCTAAACGGTAACGAGATCATAAGCGCATTTGAGGCATTGGCCTTTAGCTGTGGTGCGTTTGTATTGGCGTTGGTGAATAAAACAAATGTTATCCCTATAACGGCAAGGTCGAAAACAAAAAAGGGTTAACATCTTGCTAACCGTTTTTATAAAGTTCCCCTTCCAACTACTTCGCGTTAGAGTAGTTTGATGTATCGGTGGGACGTTTATTTTACCCTTGTGGCTTCAAAAATAAACCAGGCGTTAAGTACAACGTAAGTAACCAACAAAACCTGGGCAGCTACAAAGTCAAACTTTTTGGCCTTTTCTACCTGGTCGCGCTTGATGAGTTTAAGAGAGTATGACGTACCGATAATTACCGATAAGATAAACAACAATGTAAGACCGTGCAAAGTATCTACCAGTGTGAAGGTGGTGGATTCGGGCAGGGCGGAATCGACAATGTACTTGTTACCAATCACCGCAAACAAAGCGCCCACGCTCAGGCCAAACCTCGAATCGATGCTATCCGTATGGATATAAAAACACATGTAGGCGATAAGGAAGGCAACGTACATCCCCAGAAACATTTTCCAGAACAGGCCCATCGCATCGCGGGCAACGGTTAGGCGGACTTTAAAATTACTGTATTCGGTATGGGGCTTGGCCATGCTGTCATCGCCAAAAGCGGTTTCGTATTTTTTAATGCCGGTTGTAATATTCAGGCTATCGATGTTCCATCCCCTAAGTACAAACCTTGGGTCGAACGCTTTACCCAAAGTATCAGCGGCAAACACAAGCGACTCTGAGTCAAACTGCGAATTTTCTATAGAGAAGCGCAATTTCTGCTTATCGAAAGGAAAATTGTCTATCGCCCATGAATCTTTCATAACACATTGTAATTTCATCAGGATATAGACCTTGTTATCGCTCGAATCCACCGTGGAGTAAGATTGGGTAACGGTTTTAGCCTGCGGCACCTCCAGGTTATGCAAAAAATCGAATTTCTTGTTCTTATACTTTAGCCATAACCAGAGGCTTACGGTGTACTCTTTATCCTTAAAATTGATGTCGTGGATGCTGGTGATATAAACGCCTGCCTTTACAGTATCGGGGTGCTCTTTTTGTGCCTCTGCAGTTTGGGTAAATAGTATTATTGCAAAAGTAACTGCTAATAAAATACGTTTAAGCATTGCCATTTATACTGATTTTGAGGTACGTGCTAAAAATAGTCATTTTGTTTGATTAGTGTTACTTTAGCGCAAAGTATGGAAAACTACAGCATCGTAATATTTATCCTGGCCATTATGATAGGCCTGTCGGCAATTGCCGACAAGATAAAACTACCCTACCCTGTATTACTGATTGTAGCCGGTATCGGTGTGGGATTTGTCCCTTCGCTGCCGCATATAGCGCTCAATCCAGACATTATTTTCCTGATATTTTTACCGCCTTTGCTTTATGATGCCGCTTTTAATATCTCTTTTAAAACATTCACAACAAATATCAATACCATAGGCGCGCTGGCAATTTCGCTGGTATTTTTAACTGCATCAGGCATCGCGGTGTTTGCACATTACATCATCCCCGGCATGACCTGGCCGCTGGCATTCGTGCTGGGTGCTATCCTATCCGCAACCGACGCTGTAGCTGCCATGAGCATCACTAAAGGACTTGGCCTCTCGCATAGTACCAACACTATTTTAGAAGGTGAAAGCTTAGTAAACGATGCCTCTGCACTGGTCGCTTACCGCTTTGCAGTAGCTGCAGTTACGGGTACAGCTTTTATGTTTTGGAGCGCCACCTTACAATTTGTTATACTAATGGTGGGTGGTGTGTTGGTAGGTATGGCAATGGGCGCTATTTTAGGTTTTATACTTAAACGGATCCATCGCAACATAATGGCAACCGTTGGTTTTATGTTGCTGATGCCGTTTGTAACCTATCTAATTGCCGAAGACTTACATGTATCGGGCGTGATGGCTGTAGTGTTATTGGGTTTATCCATAGCACGTTTAAGCCAAACGGTTTTTCCGCAGAAACTGAAAGACCAGTCTAAATCCATTTGGGATATCATCATCTTTTTATTGAACGGTTTGATATTTATCCTCATCGGCTTGCAATTTCCGCTTGTAATAAAAAGCATGGATAGTGCCATGATATGGCCATATGTAGGTTATGCATTTGCAATTACCGTTATTGCTTTACTGCTGAGGATGGCACGCGTGTTTTCGCAAAAGTTCAACTTGCAGCAAGCCTTTAAAAAAGGCAAAGGGAAGATCACCGAAGACGCATTACTCGATTTTAAGAACAGTTTGATCATCAGTTGGTCGGGCATGCGGGGGATAGTTTCCTTAGCTATCGCGATAGGTTTGCCTGTTACCCTTGCAGATGGCCGACCGTTCCCCGAGCGCAATGCAATCATCTTTATATCTGTAGTGGTGGTATTGTTTACGCTGATAGGGCAAGGTTTAAGCTTACCATGGCTGGTTAAAAAATTAAAAACCGAAGATGGTTAACCTTTACAACTAATTTACAGCAGCAACCTTCAACCATCCTGTAATGCTCATCCGCGGCAGGTTAGTTATCAAAACCTCGTGCTCCAGTTCGGTGCTTTTAAAGAATACGCTTTTACCCGAGTTTGGAGTAATATCCTGCGATTCATTGCCCTGGTAAATACGCAAAGAGCCGCCATCAACCTCGGTATTCAGGTATATAATCATGGAGAAAGCCCGCGTTCCGTTCTGCTTAAAATTATCAAGGTGGCGTTTGTAAAAACTTCCTTTTTCGTAAAGCGTGTAGTGGAACTCATAGTCGGTTATCCCCGCATAGCAACTGCTGTTTAAATGGGTTACAAAGCTATCCATCACATCAAAAAAACTATTCTCGTGTATATCATTATGCACCCTGTCCAGCCAGTATATCTTATCGCCACGTACCAGCATATCATGGGTTACCAGTTTATTATTCCCTGTACCGGCTGCAAGCAATTTGTCACCGGCATAAAGCGCGTCAATATTATTTACAAGGTGGGCAGACAAGGCTTGGGTGAGGAAGTTTTTAACCGTACCTACGTTGGTGGCCAGGTAACTATCTATAAGTTCATTGAAGATGATTTCCAAATTGCAGTAAGGTACACTTAATAAGCGCGCCATTACAGCTTATTCGCTTTATATAGTTTTATCAATATAAAGTGGTGGCACCATTTTGTCAGTTAGCAAAAAACACAATGCGCTAACAATCAGTTATTTGAAAATACTTGCGTGCGTTCACGGCCGTGAACGTGAACATTTGATGGCATTCCGCTTCATTTTTGTTATGGATTACACTTAGCTCAGGGCTTCCAGCTATTGTTACTTTTATCAATATCGGCATCATAGGCAGCGCCTAACACCAGTTGCTTAACAGGCTTTTTAGCAGTAAAATTAAGCGTAACCGATTTAGCACCTGTTGCCCAGCATGCAATTGTTTTGTTTAACATTTCTATACTTCCATCGGTATAAAAAACAGTGAGATGGACGGGAACCGCTTCAGTCCCTAAATTACTAACGGTAACGGTGTAGTTTTTACCTGTATGGATAACCTTGCCAATAGCTAAGTCGGGCACACCTTTTTCAAAGAACCAGTTTTTCCAGAACCAGTTTAAGTTAACGCCAGATCCGGTATTCATGCTATTGAAAAAATCGTATGGGGTGGGATGTTTGCCTTTCCAGTTGTCGATGTAGTAGTGCAGGGCTTTCAGGAATAATTTATCGCCCAGCATTTCTTTTACATACAGGTACGCGAGGGCAGGCTTTTGGTCTTTATCCATAAAGCGGGCGGCACCGGCAAGTTGCGGCGTAAGCGTCATTACCGGCAAATCGGTTTCGGTGCCCGATTGGGTGTTGATGTCGCTCATATCATAATCTACCGGGATAGTACTGTCAATCATCGGGTGCAGATAAAACTCGGCCATGGTTGCCCAGCCCTCGTCCATAAATGAATATTTGGTTTCGTTAACGCCTACATAAAACGGAAATATAGTGTGGAAGATCTCGTGCGCGGTAAGTTGGATAGCATCTTTGGTACGCTCGAAAGGGTTATTATCCACCATCATCGGGAACTCCATTTCGTCGGGCCCATCAAACACCGTTTCGTGCGGATATGGATATGGCACCTGCGGGAATTTATAGCTGATAGCTTCCCCCGTTTTGCGGGCATAGCCGATTATAGGTTCATACGTTTTATGCTCTGGGTTGTAAACGGCCTCTACCCGTGTACGCCTTTGGGTTGCCGGGTCAACCACCAAACTCGTCGACTTCCACACATAGTGGTTACTAATGCCAAAGGCAAAATCAGTAACGTTATCGGCCTCAAACTTCCAATTGTTTAATTTATTGTTTCGGGTGATGTTACCTGCTTTAATATCGGCAGGAGTGATAATATTGATAACGCTGTCGCTAACGCCTGCTTTATCGATCAGCGCGGCAAATTTGGGTTGGTAAACTTCATGCTGATTTTTTAAGTCGCCGGTTGCCCAAACCTGGTAATTGCCCGGTACAGTAATATCAACATTAAAGTGCCCGTAATCGTTATAAAATTCTACCTGCCCTGTGTAGGGGTACGTGTTCCATCCATCAATATCATCGTAAACGGCTATCCTCGGGAAGAAATAAGCCAAAAAAAACGCGCCGCTATCTATTTGCCCTGTACGGATGAACGAGCCCTTATTAAGCGTGTAAGCGTAGGTAATATCGAAATGCGCTTTTGCACCCGGCAGTAGCTTTTTACCGCGGACAAACATATTTGTACCACGTATGGTAAACTTTGTTGAATCGGGCAATTCCCCATCACGGCTGATACGCTCGATTTCCACGCCATCTATTTGATCTTCTGCAGCGATAGCAATAGCCTTTGGCGAACTTTTTTGGAAAAGGTTTGGATATAATTTGAACAGGATAGATTTAAGCGTATCGGGGCTGTTGTTTTTATAATCGATACCAACGGTGCCTTTTAACTCGCGGGTTTGCGGGTCAACCTTTACTTTAATGGTGTAGTCGGCCGTATTTTGCCAGTAGCTTTTGCCGGGGGCACCTTTGTTGCTGCGGGTACCATTGACATATGCCTTTTTTATATTGGTAGCAATAGGTAATTGCTGAGCCGTGGCTGTAAAAACAACAAAAAGAAGCAATAATACAGCAACAGATATTTTATTAAGCATAAGTAAATTGTGATGGCCCTTTATAACGACAAAGCTAAGCCATTAGTTTAGAGCGTCGGGAAATAAAAGAAAGCAAAAAATTTAATAAGTTTAAACCTAAAACTTACTTCATATGCTTTACATCACACAACTCATCTACATAAAGCCGGGGCAGGAAGCCGCTTTTCATCAGTTTGAAGATGTGGCTATACCTCTGATAGCAAAATATAACGGCATGTTGCTGCTAAGGATACGACCTGATAAGCAGACCATCATAGCAAGCAATACAAAACATCCTTACTAGATCCACGTCGTGGAGTTTACGGCAGAGCAGGACTTACAAGATTTTATGAAGGATGAGGAACGCAAAAAATTCCTGCACCTGAAAGAGCGATCTATAGAATCGGTTGTACTGATAAAAGGCGATAAAATGTAAACAAGCAGCCCATCCGATGGGAAGGGCTGCTTGTGTTTTATTTGGTTACGATGTTGATATTTCCACCCGTTTTAAACAGATCGTGCGATACAAAATAACCGTTTATTTTTTTGCCGTTCACTTTAATGGCGGTGATGCCCCTGCCCTTGCCGGGCTTGCTGATGGTAAGCACCTTACCACTGCTGGTTTTCCATTTTACCTCATCAAATAATGGCGCGGTTACGATGTACTTAGGGTCGGTGGCAGAGAATGGGTATAAACCCATAGCGCTGAATACATACCAGGACGACATTTCGCCTGCATCATCCATACCGCTTAACTCCAGGCCTTCGTCACCTATACCGTAAAGGTTATTCAGAATATTATCAAGTACTTTCTGGGTTTTCTCGGGCTTACCTATAAAAGTATAAGCGAAAGGTGCTTCATGGTCCGGCTGGTTGCCCTGGCAGTATTGGCCCACCATGGTTTCTATGTTGCGGGCAATGTGCTTAGGGTTCCATGGCAAAGTAAATAACGAATCCAATTTAGATTCAAAGCCCTTTGCCCCGCCATATAGTTTGATCAGCCCCGGCATATCATGCGGTGCAAAAAACGACACCTGCCAGGCGTTTGCCTCACGGTACATATACTCGTAATAAGGTTGCTGCGGGTCAAACGGCTTTATCCAGTCACCATTATCCAAACGCCCGCGCATAAAACGGGTAGACGGGTCGAACATATTTTTATAGTTTTTTGACCGCGCCATCAGGATGCGGTAATTGGCCGTATCTCCCAATTTCTTCGCTATCTGTGCTACCGAATAGTCATCGTAAGCGTATTCTAATGTCTTTGAAACGCCCGCTTTCGCCTTGGTTTCTACTTCAGGGTGCGCGATATCCGGATCAGAGATATAACCTTTCTCTATATATTCTTTTATATACGGACGGGCACCGCCGTCTACATTGGCGTTCCTCAATAAAATTTTATAAGTGCCTTGTATATCAAAATCAGTGATACCCCTTAAATAAGCACCCGCGATAGAAGACGCCCCATGATCTCCATGGAAAAAAGTTGGGATGAACCCGGTTTTATCACCTACATCCTTCATAGATTTGATGACATTTAGGGTCACCTTTGGTGTAACCAGGCCTAAGAGCACATCCTTATTGCGGTAGGTATCCCATAGCGATGGCTCGGTATAATAATTAAAATCAACTTTGCCTACCTGATGCTTGGCATCGGTATAATCTCCGTTGATATCGCTGCGCAACGCCGGCCATAGGAACGACCTGTATAAGCATGAGTAAAACATCTTTGTTTGCTTAGCCGTACCTCCTTTTACCTGTATGGTTGATAGCAGTGTTTCCCATTTTTGGTTAGCCTCTTTACGGACCATTTCAAAACTTTTAGCGCCTATTTCTTTCTCCAGGTTTTCCTTAGCATTTTTAACGCTTACGAACGATAAACCTATCTTCAATTCTACCGGGCCGGTGCTGCCATCAGCTAAATGCAATATGGCATAGCCTGTGCGTTTACCTTCTTCCGTTTTATCCAGCTTTTCTATTTTGGTATTCAGCGTAGCATAAAAATAAACGTTCTCGCCACCCTGAAAACCCTGTACCGCCGAGGTGCTGTCTTGCTCAATTTTCCATGTAGTTACCCGGCTATTGGCTTTACCCAGATCGAAAAGGATCTCGCGGTTCTTGTTATTCTTAAACTCATATTTGTGGTAACCCGCCCTTAGGGTAGATGTTAAACTTACGTTGATGCCGTAATCATCCAAATAAACTTGGTAAAAGCCTGGCGATGAACTTTCTTTTTTGTGGCTAAATCTCGACCCAAACTTACTGCCGCGGTTTGACATAGGCAGGATAGGGATATTACAAAGGTTCCAATGCCCTTTATTGGTATGGGTAAACCCGAGGATAACCGAATCTTCGTACTGATAACCAGCGCCGGATCCGTAGGCCGTCATAGGGCTTAATTGCACCATAGCGTTTGGCAACGAGCTGCCGGGGAAAGTTAAACCAGCCCACGAACGCCAGTCTTTAGGTAACTCGTACCCTAATATTTTAGGGTCGTTAAGTGGCGCGGTACCGATAAAGGTATTTACGTATTTGGTGTACTGTACCGTTTGGGCATTGGTAGCGTTCCCGAATGTAAATAACGCCAACGAGGCCAAAAGAATAGACTTTGTAAATTTGTTCATCATAGGTTTATACGGCGTAATTGGTGTGCGCCGGTTTATTATAAGATGCAATTTATGGGCTTATCCCCCAAACCATCGGGTTTTATTTAAAGAAATATTATCGGCAAAGCTAATTTGTAGAATAAGTAAGCCCCGCATAATATTCGGGGCCTTATTTACGAACAGAATTTTATGCCCCGAAATAATGCCCTTCTTCCAGGTCTGCAATAAGGCCGGGGTGGCTTGGCTTGTAATTCAAACGTTCTTCGGTTGATTTGGCCGAGGCGGGAACATCAGAACCAAAGAAACCTGCAAACCAGCCAAAATGGGCAGGTGCATCTTCGGCAGAAACACTTTTAACAGGCAAATTCAAGTGCTTACCAATTATTTCAGCAATTTGGCGGGTCGGAATGCCTCCATCGCCAACGGCATGGTAGGTTGTTGCTTCGCCATTTTCTAATGCCAGCCTGAATAAACGGGCGGCATCTAAGCGGTGCACGGCGGGCCAGCGGTTGTTACCATCGCTGATATAGGCCGAAATTCCTTTTTCGCGGGCGATCCCGATCAACATCGGTACAAAACCCTGGTCGCCTTTATCATGTACGGACGGAGGCAAGCGCATAATAGACGCGTTTAAACCTTTTGCAGTTAGTGCGGCGGCGGCCTCTTCTGACGCCACACGCGGGTGGTGCGTAGTTTTAGAGGTAGCTACATTTTTTTCCAAGGCCATTTCGCCGGGTGCGTAAGCGCCCAGCCCGGTACCCGATGTAACGATCAGCGGTTTGTTTGTGCCCGCCAATACGTCGCCCATCGCTGCTATGGCATGCCTGTCGGTTTCACAGTTTTCCTGAAATTTAGAGAAATCATGAATAAAAGCGGTGTGGATAACGCCATCGCAGGCAGCTACTCCGCTCTTCAGGCTCTCCAGGTCTTCAAGGGTACCTCGATGCGCTTCGGCACCTGCAGCGATAAGCGATTTTGCCCCTTCATCTGAACGGGTGAGGCCAAGCACCTGGTGGCCTGTTTCAATTAAGTCTTTTACAATGGCCGAGCCGATAAAGCCCGTTGCGCCGGTAACAAATACACGCATGTTTTAATTTTTTGGTAAACGATTGTTATTTTAAACAATACAAAGGTCACCAATGCGAAATCGCAAAAAGAGGACATAGGTCACCGTTTTAAATTAAGGCCTAACCTGCGTGTGCCTGATACGGCTAAGCGTTTCGCGCGATACCCCCAGAAAAGATGCCACCATGTGCAGTGGTACACGCGCCATAATACCGGGGAAAGTTTTAACAAAGTTGTCGTACTTTTCTTCTGCGGTAGAGGTTTGGTTAAAAAACATACGGTCGCGCGTGCGATACAGGTTACGTTGAATAAGGTTATCCGAGTAAGCCTTTAATTTAGGAAGCTGCTCAAACAGTGCATCAAAATCCTTTTTAGTCCACATTACAACCTCGCTGGGTTCAAGCGCATCAATATTATAGACCGATGTGGTGAGGTTATTATAGCTTTCAGGGTCGGTAGTCCAGCTATTCTCCGGCGAAAATTGCAGGATATGTTCGTTACCATTTTCTGTTGTGCGGTACGTGCGCAACAAACCTTTGCAAACAAATATTTTGTACCGGCAAATTTCGCCCTGGTTCAACAATGAATCTTTACGGCGCAGGGATTTTTCAATAGCTGTAGCGCGAAATAATTCAACCTCATCGTTGGTTACGCCAGCATGTGCTTTTATGTAGTTCTCAAATTCGGCAAACATATAAATCAAAAATAGAGAAAAATATAGTGGTGAATAGTCACCGGTTTTTAAAGTTCACATTAATGTTTGATTTGTTTTTCCGATGGCTTAAATTCGAATTAACTAATCGAAATGGCAGATGATAACTTCGGAAATTCTTGACAAACTCGAATCACTCGGTGATGAAAAAGTTCGCCGGCACAACATCAAATGGGGAGCGCATGCTAACCAATTTGGCGTAAAAATGGGTGATATCAGGGCCATGGCAAAGCCAATAAAGATGAACCACGAACTGGCAAAAGAGTTATGGACAACCGGCAATATCGAAGCCAGTTTTTTGGCGACGCTGATCATCAACCCAAGGCTTTATCGATTGCCGAACTTGACAGCATGGTACGGTCTGAAAGGTTTGCACAGGTTATGGACTGGTTATATGCTTATGTTGTAAAGGAGCACGCAGATAAAGAAGCACTACGCGAAAAATTACCCAACACCTAAAGGATGCACATCGACATTTGCCCCCATCTGGATCAACGAGATGGTGAGCCGACAGGGATAAGTTTAATTAAACGAGCGCCTGAACTCCAGCGGCGAAAGGTTGGTTTTTGTTTTGAATAGCTTACTAAACGATTGCGGGTGCTCGAAGCCTAAGGCATACGCCACTTCACTAACGGATAAACTGGTGGTTGATAATTTCTCCTTTGCTTTTTCTATTAGTTTTTGGTGGATGTGTTGCTGTGCATTTTGCCCGGTAAGCGACCGCAGCATATCACTCAAATAACTTGGCGACAGGTTTAGCTTTTCTGCCAGGTAATGAACCGTAGGTATGCCTCCGCTTAACGAATCCTCGTTGGCAAAATACCCTTCCAAAACATTTTCCAATTGTTGTAACAAGGTACTGTTAACTGCTTTGCGGGTGATAAACTGGCGTTTGTAAAATCGATCGGCATAGGTTAGCAGTAGCTCTATTTGTGAAATAATCACATCCTGACTCAGATCGTCTATGCGGCTATTTAGTTCCTCATCTATCATTTTAAAAACCGACATGATGGTTGCCTTCTCCTCTTCGGATAGGTGCAGGCCTTCGTTGGTCGTGTATGAGAAAAAGCCATACGCCTTTATCTTTTTGGCTAAAGAATGATTCCAAAAAAAATCAGGATGAATAAGCAAGGTGTATTGAGAGCATACAACCCCTTCACTTTCTACATTACCCATTATCTGGCCGGGGGCAGCAAACAGCAGCCCGCCTTCATCAAAATCATAATAACCCTGGCCATATTTTAATTTGCCACCAAGCTTTGGCTTGTAAGATATTTTATAAAAGCTTAATACATGGTTATGCGGTGCCGATAGCGATTCCGGCCAGGCAGGCGCCCCATTTATCATACTGATCAACGGATGCTTAGGTTGAGGCAAGCCAAAAACCCGATGGGCATCAGACAGTGTCTCAAATTTAAGCAGGTTTTTTTCGTCCTTCTTCATTTATTAAAGTTAAGTAATTATAACCGGCAACGCTTTCCATTGCCAGTTACAAATAAATATTACAGGGCAATTACTTTGTATCACCCTGAGCCGAACGGGAAACTGAATCCCATTCTTCCCAAAGGGCTAAACGCTCCTGGTAAGCGCCACGGGTCCACGCCAAGTTATGACTGCCCAAATTAAACCTTAGCGGCGGGTGTTCGGCATCTACCACCTGGAACAGTGCTTGTGGCGTTGCATTAGGGTCGCCCCTTTCCAGGTCTTTTAAAGTGCCGAAGAAGTTCTCTTTAAAATCTTTATAAATGTCCAGTCCCGGTGCAAACTTTAACGACTCGGGGCTGCCAAACTCAGTAGCATAAGCACCCGGTTCTATAATAGTTACTTTTATACCGAAAGCTTTAACCTCTAAAGCAAGGCTTTCGTGAATAGCCTCAAACGCCCATTTTGAAGAACAATAATAGCCTATAACCGGCAACACTACGTGGCCAAGGTTGCTTGATGTACCCAAAATATGACCGAACCCCTGCTGGCGCAATAATGGCAAAGCCGCCTGAATAACCGCCAGCGTGCCGAAAATATTGGTATCGTACATCGCTTTCACATCATCGGCACTGGCTTCTTCAATTGTGCCAACTAATGAGTAGCCCGCGTTATTAAGTACAATATCCAACCTTCCAAAATGTGCATGTGCCTGCGCAACCACTTCTTTTACCTGTTCGGTATTGGTTACGTCGAGTTCTAACGTTAAAACGTTATCGCCATATTTTTCTTTTAGTTCGGCAATACTTGCTAGGTTACGTGCAGTAGCTGCAACTTTGTCGCCACGTTTAAGTGCTGCATCGGCCCAAACACGGCCAAAACCACGTGAAGCACCTGTAATGAACCAAACTTTATTATTTTGTTGATTTTCCATTTTTATTATTTATTAATGATACATCAAAGGTGGGCAGATCTCATTCGGGAAGTGTAGCCTAATTGAGGATGGTTGTAGCCAAAATGAGAAAGCACAAATTGTTTAAGTTTGCCGGTTTAATCTAATTCAGCAATTGCTTTTTAAACAGGTTGGGGCTGATGCCTACCTCCTTTTTAAAAAGACGCGAGAAGTAAGATAAATTTTCGAACCCAAGGGCATACGCAATTTCAGAAACTGATTTGTCCCCTCCCGTCAATTTGTGCTTTGCTTCGGATATTAAATAGATATGAATATGCTCTAACGCGGTTTTTCCGCTTTCCTGCTTTAACACGTCTGTTAAATATCCTGCAGATATATTAAGCCTGCCGGCAATATCATGTACAGATGGCAGGCCTTTGATATCCAGCATTCCACCGGCTACATAACGGTCAAGTTCGTCGTTAAATTTGGTTACCGTTTTGCCAGAGATCTCCGTGCGGCTAATGAATTGCCTTTTATAAAAACGCTGGCTGTATTTTAACATGGTATCAACATTAGCCAGGATCAGTTCGCGGCTGTATTCGTCCTGATTATTGCGGTATTCGGTTTCTATTTTATGATATAATTGCCATATTGTTTTTTCTTCGCTGGGAGATAAGTGCAACGCCTCATTGGTTTCGTAATCAAAATAATGGTATTTCTTAATATCATCATGCAGGATGTGTCCGTTCAAATAATCTCCGTGTACAAACATCAAAAAGCCATCTTCATCCATCTCAAGGTTTTTCATTTCGATAATTTGCCTTGGTTTAAAAAACATCATAGAACCCGATTGATGGTCATATTTGGTACGGCCATAAAGCACTACGCCCGAGATTATCTTTTTAAACCCGATCATGTAAAAGTCGCTGGTAAATTCACGGTCGCCTATTGTGCAAGATGTACCACCATTGCATTGATAAACACTGAACAATGGATTTTCGGGAGGTGGAAACCCATTCCCTTTATGTAAATCACTTAAACTTTTGTAATGGCGCATCGTAACGAAAAGATTAATAAACCACAATCTACACATTAAGCATGTGCAAATTGTGGCTCAATATTTATATGATTAATTAATGACCGTGGGCATCGGCAGAAACCTCTTTCCAGGTTTCAAACTCCGCTAAACGATCAGCATAAACCTGTTTAACACCGGCATACGCTATTTTACCTAACAGGAAGTGTAGCGGTGGGTTTTCGCTGTCAATTAAAGCAAGTACCGCAGGTGTAGTTGCATCCGGGTTACCCCAGCTATCCGGCGTAGCAGCTTCAAAAAAGGCCTTCTTAATAGGTGCGTAAGTTTCTGTAGCCTCTGTTTGGAATGCAGAAGCGCCCGACCAATCTGTAGAGAAGCCGTTGGGTTCAATTAAACTTACATTTATGCCAAAGCCTTTAACTTCGGATGCCAATGTTTCGCTTAAACCGTTAACTGCATATTTTGATGCATTGTAAAGGCCCAGTACAGGCAATGTAACCAAGCCCAAAAAGCTTGATACCTGTATAATATGCCCGCTTTTTTGCTCCCTCATTATTGGCACAACTGCCTGCGTTAGCCAAAGCAAACCAAAAAAGTTGGTTTCCATTTGTGAACGGGCTTGCTGTTCGGTAGTTTCTTCAATAGCCCCAAATAAGCCAAAGCCTGCATTATTTATCAATACATCTATACGGCCAAAGTGGTCTTTTACCTGCTTAACCTCTGCAAAGCCAGCTTCTCTGTCATTTACATCCAGTTGAACAGGTAACACGGCATCGCCGTAAGCCGCTACCAAGTCGTTTAAATCGGCCAGGTTCCTGGCGGTTGCTGCAACTTTATCGCCACGTTCTAAAAGGGCCTTTGCCCAAATTTTGCCAAAGCCACGAGAGGCGCCGGTAATTAAAATTATTTTTGACATTTTTTTTCTTTGTTAATTGTTAAACAAAGGTATCGGCACGCCATCACTTAGGTTTATACAAAACACGGCAGTATTAGCACATTTCCAAGATGCATGAGATGGTGAACGACAAATTAAATACCATTTACATAATTTGTCTTTTTATCCTAATTTAAGCACCTGAATAAATACAGAAGGCATATGTCAAATACCGAATCACCATTATCTCCGGACGTTTCATTTTTTACAAATTGCTACGAGGGTGATTGGAAACGCGTATTATTAGAAAATCGATTAGAATTGATGATACAGCGCTGTAATGTACGTTTTAAGGAAAAAGTGTTGATCATAAATAACGTTTATGACCGTGACCTTGTAACTAAACACGCACAACAAGCTGTAGAAAATAAAATAATAGATGCTTACTATTTCAGTGAAGATTATGCCGACCAGATCCTACCGACATTCTCAATTACCCGCAAAAGCTTTTACCGGGGCAATTATGATGGTTATTGGTATAGTATGGGGCCTTTAAGTGCGGTTTACTTTTGCAAAAGTAAGTACCTGCTTTACTTTACGTGCGACTGTATTTTACCCGAAAACAGTACCTCTAACTGGATAAACAGCGCTATTGACAAGTTCAATGCCGATAGTACTGTATTGATAGCGAACCCTGTATGGAATAATAACGTTGAGGAGGCCCGAACAGAAAGTTTTAAAGAAGAAGATAATTGGTTTTATAGCCTTTCTTTTTCAGATCAATGCTTTTTAGTTGAAACAGCGCGACTGTATGGTGATGTGTATAATTTCTACCATCAACTGTCAGAACGGTTTCCACTATATGCAGGCAATTTATTTGAGAAGCGCGTAGATAGCTTCATAAACAGCCAGCAATTGACCCGTATAACCAGTAACCATGCGTATTATATACATGAGAAGCTTATCAATCAGGACTTTGTAGCAAGTGATAATAATCAACCTGCTAAAAAGGGATTGAAGATGATGATAGGTGGAGTTTTACATAAAATAAGAAAATTTATTGGATAGTGCTAATAAGCAGATAATCGCAATAAAAACGAGTAATTACTCTACCGGCAGCAAAAATCTAAACGTACTCCCATCACCCAGTTCACTTTCTACACTAATTTTTCCAGCTTGTGCTTCTATAAAATCTTTGGCTATTGCCAATCCCAAGCCAGTGCCTGTTTGTTCGCCGGTTGCACCCGGGATTTTAAAATAGCGGTCAAATATCCTGGCCAAGTATATTTTCTCAATCCCCTGCCCATGGTCCTGAACAGAAAACTCTATCATGTCCTTTTTCAGTTTCTTTACTAACAATTCAACTTCCCCGTTTTCGCGGCTGTATTTTATAGCGTTAGATAACAAGTTAATAAGCACCCAGGTAGATTTATCCAGATCTGCCCTTACATTTGGCAAAATATCATTACAGTTCACCTTTATGCTCACATGGCGCTGATCGGCAATAGACTTGACCGCTTTAACAGCGTATTCAACAATATTTTTTGGATGCGTACTTCCAAAATTGAGTTGAATTTTGCCGGTCTCTAACTGCCCCATATCCAATAACTCCCCGGTTATTTGTAATAAACGTTTGGTATCATCCTCTATATTCTCTAATAAGGAACGCTGTTCGGCATTTACCTCGCCAACACGTATATCCTCCAATAACTTCAAACTCATTTTTATAGATGATATTGGCGTTTTTAATTCATGAGAAATGGTCGCTATAAAATTGGTTTTTGCTTCGTCCAGTTGCTGGAATTCGGTAATGTTTTTTAGGATGATAACCTTTCCTAAAAATTTCCTTTCGTTTGTTACATCCAAAACCTCTTTAGTAAAAAAACCTTCTTTACCATCTGCAAAGATCTTCATTTTCACGGTATTGGTTGCCATGATGTTGCGCAGCAAGTCGTTTTCTTTTGCGACATGATGTGCAAGCTTATTAAGCAATTTACCCTTCGGGATTCCGATAAGGCTACAGGCTATATCGTTTACGAAAATAATACTTTGCTTATCGTCTAAACCGATCAGCGCGTCATGCATCGAGTTAATGATCGTTTCAATTCGTGTTTTTTCAAACAACAGCTCTGCCAGGTTACTGGTTTCATACTCGCTTAATTTTGAGGCCATTTGGTTAAAGGCGTCCGCTAAATCACCATACTCGTCCTTTGAATTGAATACCAAACGCCTGTTGTAGTTTTTATTAGCGATGGCCAGCATACTGGTAGTTAGTTCGCGGATCGGCGTTGCTATATAACCCGGGAAATTTACCATAAAACTAAAAGCCACCAAAAAACAGAATGTACCGATAAAAGCGATCAAAATAAGCGCGTTTTTAGAAGTATTATTGGCCTTATTGTCTTTTATTTGAATGGCATTCATATTTAAAGTATTGATCTCATCCATCAAATTCCGGAGTTGCAGGCTTATCGCAGATCGTTTCTCCTGGTTTGGAGTGGCAAGTTGATATTGCACAAATAAAGACTGCAAAGAATCCGTCAAAACACGTTCGCCATTTTCGGTAATATTACGCTGCTGCGCCGAAATATTGGTTTGAATATCTTTGAGCCTGTTCGGATATTTGCTATCCGGCGCATCCAGTAGCTTATTAATGTTTTTTGTGTAGGTAAGCGTATGATAATTGTCTTTTAATATTTCCCTGGTATCGTTTGATAATTGCTGCAGATAGAAAATAGCAAGCCCTGAACATAGTAAAGCCAACAAAAATAAAAAGCTGATACCAGCGCGGAGTTTATTTTTAATGCTCATGATTACGATAGTATAACAATGTCGATGTGTGTTTTTGACATCTTATTTAACAATTGGGTAAACACAGCCGTTTTTAAAATTAACTGATAAAACTTAAATTGAGGTTTACCTAAACATATGGTGGTAATGTTATGCGTTTCGGCGGTTTCCCAAATAGTTTTAGCGACATGATTGCTCTTAACCTTTAATAACTCGCCGCCTAATTGTGTAGCCAGCTTAAAGTTATTGATTAAATGCCGCTGCGCCGCCAAATTTATCTTGTCGCTGCTTTCGTTATCTTTCTGCACATACAGAACATACCATTTTGAATGATAGTAAGAAGCAAGCCGGGCCGTTTTTCGGATAATTACTTTAGCGGTTTCTTCGTTAGTACTAATACAAGCCATAAACAGTTCTGGCCGCAATTTAAAGTTCTTAGGTATTTCAATGCTTATCTTTCGTTCAACCTGGTGAGCTACTTCTTTTAAAGCCAGCTCGCGTAATTGTAAAATGCGTTCCGACTGAAAAAAGTTATTCAGCGCGGTGGGCACTTTTTTAATGTCGTATATCTTACCGGCTTTTAACCTGTCTATCAACTCATCAGCCGTCAGGTCAATATTAACCACTTCATCGGCCATTTGTAACACACGGTCGGGCACGCGCTCGGTAATGGCTACCCCTGTTATGGCTTCGACCTCGTCATTGAGGCTTTCTATATGCTGGATGTTAACGGCGCTAATTACATTTATACCGGCGTTTAATATCTCTATCACATCCTGCCAGCGTTTCTCGTTACTGCTGCCCCCTATATTAGTATGTGCCAGTTCGTCAACAATTACCACATCCGGGTGGTTGTTGATGATCTCCTTCAGGTTCATTTCTTCCAGTTCCTTGCCTTTATAAAAAAGTTTACGGCGTGGAATCACGGGTAGATCCTGTAATTGAGCTTCAGTTTCAAAACGTTTATGGGTTTCAATATAGCCTATTTTTACATCAATACCATTACGGAGTAAAGCGCGGGCCTCCACCAGCATCCGGTAGGTTTTGCCCACACCGGCACTCATCCCGATGTATATTTTAAATTTTCCCCTTTTTGACCGCTTGATCAACTCCAGGAAATGCTCAACTGACCGGTCTTTATCGCTGTCGCCCATTTTGTAATTTAATAAGGAGGTATTTAAAGCTGGCAATATTATTTTTATAAACGCGTGTATTTATTTTTTAAGCTGATCTAAGGCGACATTTAGTTTTAATACATTGATCTTTGATGGGCCAAACATACCCCACAGGGGCTTTTCGGTATGTTCGTTAACTAAAGTGGTGATCTCATCAGCAGGGAGGTTGCGTATTTTTGCGATACGGGCAACCTGTACATGCGCCGCGGTTGGGGACAAATCGGGATCTAAACCACTACCTGAAGCTGTAACTAACTCGGCGGGTATTGCTTCGCGTTTAATATCGGGGTTGTGCTTTGCAAACGTATCGATACGTGCTTGAACATCTTTTAGATAGTCGGGATTATTAGGGCCTTTATTTGAACCCGCCGAGCCATCTGCATGGTAATCAACGGCAGAGGGACGTGTAGAAAAATATTCGTCCTTGGTGAATTTTTGACCTACGTTGGCATAACCAACTACTTTACCGTTCAACACAACGGTAACACCATTGCCATCACCGGGGGTTAACTTGCCTATGGCGGATATAAATAATGGGTATAAACCTCCTAATAATACGATCAGTATAACTGTGATTTTCAGGGATGGCAAAAAATAAGTTTTCATAATTTGAATGTTAGTATTAGATAAATAATGCTACAGTGAGATCTATAAGTTTTATTCCGATAAAAGGAATAAGGATACCGCCTAAACCGTAGATGAAGAGATTGCGGCGCAACAATGCACTGGCTCCAATGGGCTTATATTCAACCCCCCTTAGTGCCAGCGGAATAAGCATGGGTATGATCAACGCGTTAAAAATAACAGCAGAAAGTATGGCCGACTGCGGGCTGTGCAATCCCATGATATTTAGGGTTTTTAAAGCAGGTGTCGATACCATAAATAGAGCCGGAACAATGGCGAAGTATTTTGCTACATCATTGGCTATAGAGAACGTGGTTAATGTACCACGCGTCATCAGCAACTGTTTGCCAATCTCTACGATCTCGATCAGTTTGGTTGGATCATTATCCAGGTCTACCATATTACCCGCCTCTTTGGCGGCTTGCGTGCCGCTGTTCATGGCTACGCCAACATCAGCCTGGGCAAGTGCCGGGGCATCGTTGGTACCGTCGCCCATCATAGCTACCAGTTTACCATCTTGCTGCTCCAGTTTAATGTAGTTCATTTTATCCTCGGGTTTGGCCTCGGCAATAAAATCATCAACGCCCGCCTTTTCGGCAATAAACCGGGCAGTAAGCGGGTTATCACCCGTTACCATTACCGTTTTTACGCCCATCCTGCGCAGGCGCTCAAAACGCTCGGCTATGCCGGGTTTAATAATGTCCTGCAGTTCTATTACACCTAATATTTGTTCGTTTTCAGAAACTACCAGGGGTGTACCACCTTTAGAAGATATTACACGAACTTGCTCAGCAGTTTCGGCAGGAAAAACGTTTCCGGCTTTTTCAGCTATATTACGAATAGAGTCAAATGCTCCTTTCCGGATGCGTAAGCCATCAGGCGTATCCAAGCCGCTTGAACGGGTTTCGGCAGTAAATTTGATGAACACCGAATTTTTAGGTGCCACAACCGATAGTATATTTTTCGAGGTCTCGGCAAGTTCAACTATTGATTTGCCTTCCGGGGTTTCATCAGCCAGTGAACTTAATATGCAGGCTTTGCTAAACGCGATTTCGTTAACACCATTTGCCGGATAAAAATTGGTCGCCTTCCTGTTACCGATGGTAATTGTTCCTGTTTTATCTAATAACAGTGTATCTAAATCGCCGGCGGTTTCTACCGCTTTACCTGATTTTGTTATCACGTTGGCACGTAACGCCCTATCCATACCCGCAATACCAATGGCAGATAAAAGGCCGCCGATAGTTGTAGGTATCAAGCAAACAAAGAGCGAGATGAATGCAGCTATGCTAATTGGCGTATTGGCATAACTGGCAAAGGGTTGTAAGGTAACGCAAACAATAACGAAGATCAGCGTAAAGCCGGCTAATAAAATTGTAAGGGCAATTTCGTTTGGTGTTTTTTGGCGCGATGCTCCTTCAACCAGCGCTATCATTTTATCCAGAAAGCTTTCGCCGGGCTGGGTAGTTACCCTTACTTTTATGCGGTCTGACAATACTTTGGTACCCCCGGTTACGGATGATTTATCACCACCCGACTCGCGTATTACCGGGGCTGATTCGCCGGTAATTGCTGACTCATCGATAGTAGCTATACCTTCGATGATCTCGCCATCAGTAGGGATGTTATCGCCGGTTTCGCAAATAAACACGTCGCCTTTTCTTAACTGGGAAGACATTACCTGCGTTTCTTTACCATTCACCAACAAACGGGCAGGTGTTTCTTCGCGGGTTTTTCGCAAACTTTCGGCCTGGGCCTTTCCCCTGGCTTCGGCAATAGCTTCGGCAAAATTGGCAAACAATACAGTAAGCAGTAATACTATAAAGATAGAAAGGTTGTAACCAAAGCTCCCCTGGCCCTTATTAACTACCGAGTATAAGGTTACAAACAGCATCACTAAAGTACCAACCTCTACTGTAAACATTACCGGGTTGCGCACTAATATTCGGGGATCCAGTTTGATAAGAGATTGCTTGAAAGCCTCCCTTACCTGATCGCCCTGGAACAATGTATTTTGATTTAATTTCATTTTCTTTAGATCTAAAATTATTTAACGGAAACATGCTCGGCTATAGGGCCTAATGCCAGCGCCGGGAAAAATGATAGTGCAGCAACAATAAAGATCACGGCAAATATCATGATGCCAAATGTGACGCTGTCACTTTTCAATGTACCGGCAGATTGCGGAATGAACTTTTTATTAGCCAATAAACCGGCAATAGCAAGTGGCCCGATGATTGGTAAAAATCTACTGATAAACATTACAACCCCCGACCCAATATTCCAAAATATCGTGTTATCGGCTAAACCTTCGTAACCGGAACCGTTATTGGCGGCGCTGGATGTGAATTGATAAAGCATTTCGGAAAAGCCGTGAAACGACGGGTTAGCCAGCCATGTTCCCGGTTTAACCGCCCAACCCGCATTAGGATAATGAACAAGTAAGTATGATGCCGTGGCTGTACTTACCAAGATCATAAATGGGTGCAAAAGTGCTATCAGGGATGCGATTTTCATTTCCCGGGTTTCTATCTTCCTGCCCATAAATTCGGGGGTTCGCCCAACCATCAACCCGGAGATAAATACCGCGATGATGATAAAAATGTAAAAATTCAGATACCCTACGCCAATACCTCCATAAAACGCGTTGATCATCATATCAAACATCTGGCATACACCGGTTATGGGCATCATGCTATCATGCATGGCGTTAACAGATCCGTTGGAGGTAGCGGTGGTGCATATGCCCCAATAGGCGGATGCGATAGCGCCAAAGCGTACTTCTTTACCTTCCATGGCGCCACCACGTTGATCGATACCCATATTTGTTATAGCAGGGCTGCCTTTCAGCTCGGCATTAATAGACGGAATAAGCATTATGAAAAAGCCTGCCGCCATCACACCAAATATCACCCATGATAGTTTTCTTCTTTTTAAGTAAAAACCTAATGAAAACACCAACGCTATAGGTATTAACGTGATGCTGATGTTCTCTACCATGTTGGTCAGGTAATTTGGATTCTCTAAAGGGTGTGAAGAATTGGCACCAAACCAACCGCCGCCATTTGTCCCTACCTGTTTAATGGCAATCATGGCGGCAGCCGGGCCGCGAGATACCCGCGCTGTATCACCCTGTAAAGTTATAAGGGTATCTTTCCCCTTATAACTGGTTGGCGTACCGTTAAATGAAAGGATAATAGCTACCACGATACTTATAGGTAATAACACCCTTGTTATGCTCTTTAAAAAGAAATCCCAAAAGTTGCCCAACTTATCGGTCACCTTATCTTTCATTGCTTTAAATACTACCATCATGGCTGCAAAGCCGGTGGCCGCGCTTACAAAGTGCAAAAAGGTAAATACAAATAACTGCGTGTAATAGGTAGCGCCGGTCTCGCCCGAATAATCCTGCAAATTGGTGTTGGTTATAAAACTTATCGCCGTGTTAAATGCCAGGTCTGGCGTTTGATTTGGGTTACCGTCTGGATTTAAAGGCAAATGATTTTGAAACAGCAGGCAGAAAAAAGCATAGAACAACCAAAGCGAATTTATGGTGAGCAACGCTTTAAGGTGCTGTTTCCAGTTCATTTCCTTTTCAGCATTAATCCCGCTTAATTTAAAGATGAAGCGCTCCGGCGAGGCCATAAAATTAAGCCATGTGCTTTCGCCGTTAAATATTTTTGCAATGTACCTGCCAAGAGGGATGGCTAAAAGGATGGTGATCACGTACATGACCACTACTCCGGATAATTCGGTGTTCATAGTTTAAAATTTTTCGGGTTTAAGCAGTACATAAACCATGTAAATAAACACGGCAATTGCAACGATGAATAATGCGATCATGATTAGATGGTTTCGAAGTAGTTAACGGTTTTAAAAAGCAGCCAAAAGAAGGCGATAAAGACAAGCACATAGGCTATTGTTAGTATTACATCCATGATGTTTAATTAATTTACAAGGCGCTTTACCAAAGAGGTGCCACAAAAACGGCGGTTCAATTAGTTTCCTATAAATCAACACATTAACACTTAATTCTTGCGCCCCAAAATAAAAGACATAAAAAAAACCCTTCCAATTTGGAAGGGTTTTTTCATATCGGTAATGAAACAAAGCCAATTTTGAGGATTATTCTTTGCCTAACTGGTACTCGTCGATCTTCCGGTAAAGTGTCGTCAGCCCTATATCTAAAAGGCGTGCGGTTTCTGCTTTATTTCCTTTGGTAAAATGCAACATCTTATTGATGTGGTTTTTTTCGATAGCAGCGAGTGTATAAGATGAGGCGGTTGCTTCTACGTCATCATAAAAATTCAGCGGGAGTAAATCAGGCGTCAGTATGGCACCGTCGCAAATTATTACTGCACGTTCTATAATGTTTTTTAACTCCCTGATATTCCCTTTCCAATTATGTTTTTCCAGTCGGTGCAAAAAATCCGGATTTATATCATTGATCCTCTGCCCTACCTTCCGGGTGTACTCTTTCAGGTAGTGCTTAGCTAATAAGCCGATGTCATCTTTACGTTCATTCAGCGATGGCAGGTTGATCTGAAAAACAGATAAGCGATAAAACAGATCTTCCCTGAAATGGCCACTTTTAATTTCTGTCTCCAGTTTTCTGTTGGTAGCGGCAATTATCCTCACGTTTACTTTAGTTGTTTTTGTATCACCAACCTTAATAAATTCCCCCTGTTCTATAACCCGCAATATCTTTGCTTGCAGGTCTATATTCATTTCGCCTATTTCATCCAGAAAAAGAGTTCCGTTATCGGCTTCTTCAAACAAGCCTTTTTTATCTTTGGCGGCACCCGTAAATGCACCGGCCTTATAGCCGAATAGTTCACTTTCCAATAGTTCCTTACTAAACGAGCTACAATTTACAGCTACAAAGTTTAGGTTTTTCCGGGCGCTGTTATAATGGATAGCGTTTGCGAAGACCTCTTTACCTGTGCCTGTTTCTCCTAATAATAAAACAGTAGTATCAGTTACGGAAACTCTTTTTGCAAGGTCGATAGCCGCGGCTATTGCTTTTGAATGCCCGATGATTCCCTCGAACGTAAATTGCTTAACAATTTTTCTCTGAAGTTGAAAGAGCTGTAATTGTAATTTTGCCTTATCTATTGCCTTGCTCAGCATCGGCAATATCTTGTCGTTATCGTCTCCTTTGGTTATATAATCAAAAGCGCCGTTTTTAATAGCCAATACACCATCGGCAATGGTGCCAAAAGCCGTTAAGTTGATCACTTCAACGTATGGTTTTTTATCCTTGATCTGTTTAACCAGTTCCACACCATTTATATCAGGTAATTTAACATCGCTGATAACGGCCAGGATGTCTTCCTGCGTTAATAATTTAAGGCCTTCTTTGCCCGTGTATGCCTGAAAAACTTTATATCCTTCCAGCTCAATAATCCGGGTAAGCAGGCCGTTTAATTTTTTCTCATCGTCAACAATGAGTATCCTTTGTTGCATTTTATAAAATTATATTTTTTTTCTGCCAAAGTTGCCTAAAACCAGTATCGCCAGAGATTACGATAGCGTCAACAATGGTAGTGTTTATAAACTCCAGTTTATTGTTGGCAGGCGTCTGGTCTCCGTTGTAACTTTCAAATACGTATTGGAAATAACTTTATTAAATGCGGCAGTCAATGTAATATAAGATTACATGCCCCGTTGGATGATGCCGCTTTGCTCATTGAACTGGCGAAACAATAATAAGATTTTTGGGCAAAAAAAAAGCCCCGCGAACGTGCGGGGCTTTGCTCCCCAGACTGGACAGAATTCGAACCAATTGGTGAAACAGTTGAAAGTTTTAAACGAATTATAATTGCTTAGATAGGGAGATGATTTAGCAATGCGGGCATGAAAACGCGAGGAAAACATTGGCAACAATCTGTATCAAAAAATAAATCAGTTCGGTTTTAAAAAAAGAAATAGGCTTTTTTCTGAAAAGGCATTGATATAATACCACAAAAATAAAAGTTACGAATAATGGTAAATTGATGAAATTAAAATAAAATAAAAATATACCTACAGATTGATAGTATCCTCCTCCGAATAGAGCGACTATCCCCGTCAGAACACACAACACCGCTGTTATTATAAACACAATCCGTAAAGTAATTTTATATGTTTCCATTTTTAAAACACGCTGTATTCTGCCCACCGTCGGGGTATCACTGCATCTCAAATTTATCAGATATTACTTCATGAGTAGTCCTGAAATAGGTTGACTGTTTTTGATTACACAAACATTGATAAAAAAGCTCAAACATTCACCAAAGATGTTTGAGCTTTTTTGTTGT